>JAGWWP010000029.1 GCA_018970325.1 Cyanobacteria bacterium REEB446
CTTTGACGCTCTGCCTTTGCTAGCTGAGCTCGAAGCTTTTTAATCTCTAAAGACTGCTCCATGACTATATTTTAGCCTGTTTTTCGATTAACACAAGGAGACTACTTTTCTAATCAGAATCTATACTAATAGATGTCTCTTCTTTTTGATTTTTCTGGGTTTGGGCTTTCTCTGCGTAGCGAGGATTAAAGCTTAAGCATTAAGTAAAGGATCTTTTTTTTACATCATAAGACAAGCTCACGCCCTTATGATTTTTATGAGAACAGGTAATCTTGACCTTACCTGAACTCAATCCAGATAAGTCTTTCAGGGTAAGCTTAGTTTTCCTAAGATGGATTTCATCATTTTCCCTTGAAAATAAAAGATCAAATATTTGAGGATTAAGATTAATATTTTTCTGTATCTGCCTTAAAGTCTGCCATTGAGGCATTAAACCCTTTTCCTTAAGTTTCTCTTTGAGGTTTTTAAGATCCTTACACCAAGGAAGAGTTTCACCTTTAAAGAGGTTTTTTAGAATTGCAAAATAAACACTAGTATTCTCAAAGCTCTTTAAATCCATGTCTCTAGGACTATTTCCACTTAATAAATCACGAACCTTTAGAGTACCAGCTTTATTAAAACTAAACTCAAGCACCTCAAGCTTTTCTGCATCTTCTAGTTCATGAACTATTTCCCTCAACAACTCAATATCAGCAAAATATTTTATTCCTCCATCCATGAGTATCTTATGCTGATAGGCTTCAATCCCATTACATAAGTTCAAACCATCTCTAAATGAACGCAATGAAGAGATAACTAAGCGTTTCCTCTTCCTAGAATTGGCGTGCAAGGGAACTTCAATTTCTGCATTTTCATCGTCCCTATGTACCCGTAACACACTGCGGTCAAATGTCGTATCTGTAATAATCACATAAAATATGCCATGAGTAAATAAGATATCCCACAGATCAAACTCACTAGGAGTAAGAGACTGAATATCTAAGATTCGTTCAATAAATCTAGACTCCTTTAAATCTGCATACTGAATGATTTCAGTTAGCAGTGAAAGTAGTGCATCTACAGTTTTCTTATTCTCTTTTACCAGTAAAACTTTTTTGAGAAAACTATCTATGATCTTCTGATCATAATGATTACTATAAGATAGGCTACATCTATCCTTAATATCTTGATGACATCTTAGATTATCGACCTTAGAATACACTCCTGAAAACTCTCCAGTAGAGCGTTTCATCAAACCATCCATAAAACCATCAAGGGATTGATCTAAAATATATGGAAAAGTTGAATTAACATGAACCTCATTATGATTAATCTTGAAAACATCGCTCTGATCTAAGATAGTTCTTTCTTTCATTAAAACCTCTTTACTAGTCATTAATAATTAATACATTTATTATAAAATAAATATTAATGATTCAAGCAGTTATATTAGCTAGAGTTTCGACATCTAGGCAGGAAAAAGAGGGATTATCTCTCCGAGAAATTCAAATCCCACTACTTCAGGAATATGCTCAGAATAAGGGCTTCAGCGTAATTAGAGAATTTACCTTTAGTGAAAGTGCTGATAGAAAGATTCGCAACAAATTTCATGAAATGGTGGAGTTCGTAAAACAGAACCCTAAGGTTAAAACCATCATCGCTTACAGAGTAGATAGAATCACTCGTAATTATAGAGATGCCGTTCTGATAGATGAACTCATAAAAGACCATGATAAAGAAATTCATTTCGTAGATGATAGGCTCATGATTAACAGAGACTCTAAAGGCAGAGATATACAGGACTGGGACCTAAAAGTATTTTTAGCTAAGCAGTACCTAAATCGTTTAAAAGATGATGCTAAAAACTCAGCAGCTTTAAAACTAAGTCGTGGAGAGTGGCCGGGACAAGCACCCTTTGGCTATATTAATATTCAAAATGGCACTAGAAATAAATGGATAGAAGCAGATCCTATAGAAAGTGAAGTAGTAAGGTTTATTTATACAGAATATGCTACTGGAAGCGTTTCTATGGATATTCTAGTACGCAGAGTAGAAAACTATTTTCAAGTCAAATTAGTAAAAGCAGCTATAGACAGGATTTTAAAGAATAAATTTTACATAGGGATAATGCAATATGACGGTCATGAATATCCACACAGCTATGAACAGATCATAGATAAACAGCTTTATCTAAGAGTCCAGAATGTTAAAGCCTCTTTTAAGAAAAAAACTGGTCATAAATATGCAGGCTTACCATTTGCGTATAGAGGTTTAATCAGCTGCTCTGAATGTGGTCTAGCTCTATCACCAGAAATGAAAAAGAAAAAATACGCTTATTATAAATGCACTGAATATCAGGGTAAACATGGAGCTAAATATATTAAAGAGGAAAATATCACTGAGCAGTTAGCTGTAGCCTTCAGAAATATAAAAGTACCAGCAGATGTTATAGAAAGCATAGTAAAAACGCTCAAAGATTCTCATAAGGATAAGAAAGACTTTTATGAGCAGCAGAAACGAGCTTATCAGAATGAGTTTAATAAGTATAAAAACAGACAGGATAAAATGTACACCGATAGATTAGATGGTCTCATTTCGACTGAGGACTATTTAGCGAGAAATTCAGAATATCAAGATAAATTAGATTTCTATCAAGCTCAACTTCTCACCCTAGAGGGTGCTGATAACGAATACTACAGTACAGCTAATGCCATACTCTCCATAGCTCATGAAGCAGAAGATTTGTTCAAAAGTTCCGAAGTGGAGGAAAAACGCAAGCTTATAAATCTGGTACTTCAGAACTTAAAAGTAGAAGGCTCAAACCTAGTCTATGACTACGCTAGACCCTTTAACATACTCGCTCAATCTGTGAATTGTAATGAATGGCAGGGCATGAGAGATTCGAACTCCCGACGCCTCGGTTCGTAGCCGAGTCCTCTATCCAGCTGAGGTAATGCCCCTTGTAAATTTAAAAGATAGCATGAAAATTATGACAAATAGTCAAAGATTTCATAAAAGAAAAGCAGGGCATTATCCATCGAAATTCTTTATTCACTTATCCTATTAAATCTAAGATGCTCAAGATTCGTATTAATCTTGCCTAAAAGCGTCGTTTGCTTTTCTAAAAAGAAAGAATAATGCGATTTAGTATTCTGCACCATTAAAAAATAACCTAAACTACAGATACTAATAACCGAAAATAGCGATATAAAGAGGGCTATATGAGAAACTATCCTCTCCTGCTTAATACTTTTTAAAAGCATTATCTCATTGAGCATTTGAGAATTAACATAAAATTTCTCGCCATTTTTATTCCATAAAGCTCCAAAAAGCTCTTGGTAAGTTATGTAAGCGTCATTAGCACCATCTTTAGAGATCTCAAAACCTCTCACTTGCAGGAAACGCAAAAGTTCATCCTCTGCAATACCTCTACTGGCATTAATCACAGCGTAATCTATTATTGATTCATAAAAATCCACTTTGAAAATTTTGAACCATACTTTATCAAGTGCAGACATAAAAATCCTCCTGAATAATCTATATATGCATTTTTCCCGTAGATTAAATCTAGATAACCATCTTTCAAGGGGTTAATGTTATAAAATAATAATGCTTGCCTGATAAATCACTAATTTGGTTCAGAAAGAACCTCAGAGTTTTCGATAATAAGTGCCTCTCTAAAGCACTTACTGAATCACAGGAAGTGATCGCTATTTATGTTATCGACGAACGCCTCTTTGAAATGACTCCCTATGGTTTCAAAAGAGCTAGCGAATTTCGCTTAAAATTTCTTTACGAATCATTAATTAACCTAAAAAATAATCTAGCGATGATGAACCTTGAGCTAATTATCCTTGAAGGTAACAGTTTTCAGCAGATATCTAAAATCATGAATGGCTTAAAAATTACTGATGTTTACTATGAAAAAGATATCGCCTTTGAGGAAAGACAGTTAGAAAAGCAGCTGAAAAGAAATTTCAGAGATGTGAAATTTCATAAACATAATGCTAATTATATTTTTGATTATGAAGTCGTAAAATCTAGAGTAAAAAAACTCCCTGATACTTTTACGAAATTCAGAAAAGATTACGAAAAATTATACTTATCGGCAGAAAAAAAGCTATACCCAGTTCAATACGAATATACCGGGCAAATCGATTTTAAAAAAGAGTTTACAGCATTCCAGAAATCTCAAACGAATTCAGAAAGTAATTTAAAAATCGTTCAGGATTTAGCAGAAAGAGTAGATAGATTTTCCATACAAGCTGATTCCAGAGCGACTTTCGTCTATCAAGGTGGCGAAAATGTAGGATTAGATCGTATTAAACAGTATATCTGGGAACAAAAATCTATTAAAAGATATAAAAAAACCAGAAATGAACTAATGGGGCGTAATTTTTCAAGCCGTTTCTCAGCTTGGCTTTCACTCGGCTGTATCTCCGTGAACCATGTTATTTATGAGATAGAAAAGTTTGAAAAGCAAGAGCTGGAAAATGATTCCACCTATTGGCTTAAATTCGAATTACTGTGGCGAGAGTATTTCAGGCTACTTTACGGGAAATATAAAATAGATATTTTCAAATTAAAAGGTCCGCATGACAGAGATACTCATAGTGGTCTAGATACAGAGCTTTGTAATAAATGGATGACTGGTAAAACTGGAGAGGCTTTTATTGATGCGAATATGATCTCACTTAATCATACGGGCTATATGTCTAATCGTGGCAGGCAGAATGTAGTGAGTTATTTAATTCATGATTTTAAGCAGGACTGGAGATTCGCTGCTAGCTATTTTGAGCACATGCTCATAGACCATGATGTATTTAGTAACTGGCTGAACTGCTCATACATAGCTGGACTTGTAGGTACAGAAAAGCCTCATGTATTTAATATACAGAAACAGGCTGAAACTTATGATCCGAAGAGGAAGTTTCAGAAGCATTGGCTTTAACTGCACGTTGTGCAGCAGTCTCTTTAAGGCTTGCTTATAGCTGGTTTAGCTGCTGATGCCTGAACTGGTTTAGTAACTTTAGTCGCCTCTGATTTAAGTGCAGGTGTAGTAGTCACTGGCTTAGCCACTGTAGTCACTGGTTTAGTAGCGGCTGGCGTTGTTGACTTTGTCGCAGGCGATTTAAGAGCAGGTATAGTCGCTACTGGCTTAGCAGTTGTAGCTGGAGATGACTTAGTCACAGGTGTAGCCACTGATTTAGTAGCAGCTGGCGTTGTCGCTGAGGGCTTAGCCCCTGTACTCAAAGCAGGCTTAGTAACAGTATTAGACTTAACTGGCGTTACCGCCACTGGCTTAGCCCCTGTAGTCACAGCAGGTTTAGCCACGACTGGCATCGCCGCCACTGGCTTAGTCGTGACCGATGATGCGACAGGATCCTTTACTACAGGCTGCATTTGAGGAGCGGCAACAGCTAAAGGGTTTACTGGAACTGGCTCTTTAATAGCAGTCACGGGCGCCGCTAAAATCGAACCGTCATCTATCGCATCTGCTATTATTTTAGCCTCATCCTGAGCTGCTTCCACCTGTTTCGGCAAAAGAGTTATAGCTAAAGAATCTCTGAGTTGCATCGCTTCACGATGTCCATTACTTGCTGCGATTAAAAACCAGACATAGGCTTGCCTATAATCATGCAAAACTCCACGTCCTTTATAAAACATATTACCGATATTATACTGAGCGATAACATGCCCTCTAGAAGCGGCTTTCAGGTACCACGAAAAAGCTGTTCTGAAATTCTGAATAACTCCCTGACCATTATCAAACATAACGCCTAAACTATTTTGAGCTGGAGCATAACCATGATCAGCAGATTTAGTGAACCATTTATAGGCTTGCTTATAATCTTGACGCATAGCATAGCCTTTATAGTACATAAGCCCATAGTAGTACTCAGCGACTTCATCGCCTTTCTCTGCCGCATTTTCGGTACAGTTAAGGGCTAATTTATAATTTTTATCCAAAAAACGCTTATAGCAAGCACTCTTCAAATATGAACTAGAAGAAAGATTCGTAGGATCTAGAGCCTTAGCCATAAATGCATAAGGCAAGGTCAAAAGAAGGGTGAAACTGAATATAAGAAAAAACCTAGTCACAATATTTTGAATATAACATGCTGAAATAATTGAGACAAATTCTTATTATCATACTCATTAAACTGCCCCCATTAATTTCTCCTACAAGTCAAGGCTAAATCACTGACAGCGAAGCATTTCCCTGATTTCAAATCAAGTTTTTCATAAGAAGTGGAGCCTTATCTATGACTAGGTTATGAAAGTAGGCGTAGATATAGAGTATATGTTCTAACATATGAATTCTTTTAGTAGTACACCAAGTACGCCTACTTAGCCTTTTAACATTATCCCTGATCATGGCACAGCTATGATTTAGAGCGAAAAGGGGGTCCCTACCAGAAGCTTTAAGTTCACCTTGACCTACTATACACCCCCTTTTTCCCTTAAACGCAAAATGTTCATACTTTGAAAATAACTCCTTCAGTATATTTGGGTAACAAGTAGCCTGATCCGAAGAAAATAAAATATTCTTATCTCTATATCGCCTAATATACATAAGCATTTCTTTGATTTTTTTCTTTTTTTCTGATTTTCTAATTCCGTATTTTTTCAGAGCGATGGCTGTTAATTTCTTTTTAGGAGGTATTTTACCGACGCTTAGGGAGAGTATTTTACGGTTCTTTGGATTAACTGCTAAAGGAATAGTTAATGGCTTGCATTTAGAATGCTCAAAGGTCTCCATTTCATCAAAAAATACTTCACTAAGATCTTCTGTTCTTCTAGTTTTCTCTAGATGTTCTCTAGCTTTAAAACCATATTTCTTTATCCTTACAGCTACTGTAGTTTGTTTAATGTTAAGTATCTGCGCAATGCCTCTTTGCGATACTCCTTTGCAGATTAATTTAAATACTGTTTGGTTCAGATAACGCTTTCTGAGGCGGTAGTCATAGCTGAAAGTCTGCTGTGAAAAGAATTTTCGGCATTTTTTACAGTAATATTTTTGAATTATTTTTCTATCTGATTTTCTCTCGAAAAAACCACGACGAATCACGGTTCCTCTAGCCTTACATATTAAGCACTCCCCAAGAACATCTACTCTCTCTTTCATTCATAATATTCTCGCTCCTTAACTGCCTGTTTTTTAGGGGCCATTTTTCCCCAGATTTATTTAAGTGAAGTTAATTGGGGCAGTTTTCGCAAAGTTTTACCATAGCAAGGTAAAATAAGTAACAGTACTATTTAGCAACCTAGAAGAAAACTCCAAAGCATAGATGCAAAACATCATAAAAAGCAATCAATCTAAATTACTGAGCATTTTATGCCTAGTAATTTTACTAGGCATGCAGGCTAACCTTACAGCTTTATTTCTTAGCTTTGAAGAGAATCATCAGTTAAGTTTTACTAAAAAAGGTCAAGAATGCTTTCTAATCTTAGAACATAAAAATAACTCATTTAGTACTCTGCATAGCGGCACTGAATCAGAATACTTGAACACAGTATCATCGAATAATTCTAAACAAGACCATTTTATTCAACTCGATCATTCAGAATCATACAAGGAAGCTGTTTCTAATATAGATGAACTGCTAGCACCGATATTACTAAATACCTCTAACTATGCTTTCAGCATCAGTGTCCTAAGCCGATTAAAAAATTCCATAGAAAACGGAATCATATCAAGATTAGAAAGCTTTGCTCAAGCAGCTATAAATCTTAAAAGCTTTATAGGATTACTTAATGGAAGTATTTTCTTGAGATTATAAAATTCACATACAGAAACCAGCATACAGATTTGCTTTCTGCATGCCAGTACACAGCACAATTTAGCTACTATAATTTTCAGACAAGTTAACAACTTAGCAAACCAAGACCCTTAGAGGTTTTCATGAGAAAAATATTTCTACTCATTTTCTGTTTCATATATATGCTTGGATTTTTAAATTTAAAAGCTAAGACCTTCACGGACAAAACCCAAGCTATACAAGAAATACCTAAAGCTAAAATAAATTTAGAGGAAGCTATAAACATTAGCCTAGAAAGAAGCCCTCGGCTAAAAGCTGCTGAGGCACAGCTTGCCATAGGTAAAGCGAATGTAATCACAGCTAAAAGTAGAATAAACCCAAACCTAGTCAGTGATAATGGTCTAGCAGAAAAGACTTACAGATTAGGTATAGAAAAGACTTTAGAATTAGGCTCGAAAAGAAGTAAAAGAATAGAATTAGCAGAAAATAATAAAAAACAAATCGAATCTGAGGTTAGTTTACTAAAACTGAATCTGAGAACAGAAGTTAGGCAGACATATACCGCGCTATATGTACTCCAAGAAAAATATAAATGCTTTCAAAATATTATAGAAAGCACTGAAAAGCTTTTAGACATAGCGGTTAAAAGAGAAAAAAGCGGGGCTACCGCCAATTTAGATACTTTACAGGTCGAGATGGTTAATTTAAAAGCAAAAAATGAATTAGAAAATATCGGCTCTCAATTAATTCAGGCTCAGAATAAACTAAATGCCTTTTTTAATCAAGATCTTAGAACTGTTTTAGAGCTGGAGAATCCAAATAAGTTATCAATAATAAATACCGAAGCTGCACAAATTGGAGTTACTGAACAGAGTCCTTTTACGGCAGCCCCTATTGATGATGGGATCGACACGCTAATTAATACAGCCCTGACTAAAAGACCTGAAATGAAAATAAACCTTAATAAACAAACTGGCAGTGTCACTGAACTAGAATTAGCTAAAGCTAATAGAATCCCAAATTTATCAATCACTCTAGGACCAGATTTAGTCCTTAATAACTCTGGAAATAATTCAACAGGTATTTTCATAATAGGAAATATGCAATTACCTCTTCTATATCAAGGACAGGGTCAGATTCAGGCAGCTAAAGCTAAAAATACTCAATTCGCTAAAGAGAAAGAAGATTTAATAAACCAAATATCACTTGAGGTAAGCAATGCCTATAATATGCTTAATGCTAATAACGCTAAACTAAAAAGATTTGAAACAGAACTCAATCCTAAGGCAGATATCATAAATGAAAAATCTTTAAGATGCTTTGAGGAAGGTAAATGCCCAGTCTTTATACCAATTAGTGCAAAGCAGTCATTAATCGATACCAGAATAAATTACCTAAATGCTATCGCCGATTATCAAAACTCAATCTCTGATTTAGAGAGAGCCTTAGGAGACAATCATGAAAAATAACTTAGAGACAAGTGTACAACTCCATTTTCTGCGTTTCCACCTGAGCGTTGTACACTTGTCTCTACTTGGGCTAGTGTGCCTATGTATGCTAATCCTAAGCTCCTGCTCTTTTTTTACAAAAAATGAGAAAAGCATTCAGAAAGAAGACCCTGAAATTATTAAACTAAGTAGCAGCGCCATAAAAACCAATAAAATAAATTACGTCATAGCTAAAGTAAAAAGCTTAAAAATCCCTATCGAAAGCACAGCTACTTTAAAAATAAATGAAAACTCACTATTTAAAGCTAACTCCATAATTATGGGATTAGTCATCCAAGATAATGTAAATCTTGGCGATAAAGTTTATCAAGGTGAAACCTTGGCTCTGATTCAGAATCCTGAAATCGCTAAATTACAGTCCACTTACGTTCATGAATTTCACCTAAATGAAGTAGAGACAGAGCAGGCAAGCACTAGGCTCAGCTTAGCTTTAGAAAATTTAGAAAGAGAGAAAAAGCTCTTCGAGGAAGGGATTTCACCGAAAAAAGATTACATACAAGCGGAAGCTGATTACCGCATAGCGAGTAGTGAACTCACTGGTAAAGTCACTCATAAAAAGCATTTGAATTCTGAATCTAGAGCCTTGCTCTCGGCTTATAATCTAAATCCTCGTAATGTAAAATCTGGCATAATTAACGCAAACCTGCCCATTACCGCAGCAAGATCTGGGATAGTAATTAAGAAAAATATAAGCCTCGGCTCTCTTGTAAACCCAGATACAGTGATGTATGAAATAGCTGATCTGTCTGAGCTTTGGTTAGATATAAATATCCACCCAAAAAGCATAGATAAGGTAAAAATAGGTCAGAAAGTGACTTTCAAAACAGCTGTCTACCCTAATAAAAAATTTAATGGGATTATTAGTTATATTCAGCAGGTCAGTTTCACGAATACTGGAATTTATGTAGCGAGAGCCATACTAGATAACCCGAGTGGCATTCTTTTACCTGGTCTAGTAGGCGAAGCTCTTATAGAAACGAATCAGGCTGAAACTAAAGTATACCTGCCAGATAGCTGCATACAGCAGTATGGTAAAGAGTTTTTTGTCTTTGAGAAATTAAGTAAAAATCGTTTTAGAAAAAGAACTGTAGAACTAGGCTCTTTCATTAATGATGCTTACCTGATTAACAGTGGAGTTGAAGCGGATATGAAAATAGTTAGTGAAGGTAGCTTCCTTCTAAAAGCAGAATTCTTAAAGAGCTTAAGCGGTAATGAAGAATGAGAGATGAAAAATAAAAAGAATAAATTTCAAAAAATATAATGGAAAAATTTTTAGTTAAAATTATTCAGAAAAAAATCTTAGTCTGCTCTGTATTTGGGCTTTGCTTTATCGCAGGTATAATTTCTTTTTTACGTTTACCTATAGACGCCTTTCCAGATTTAACTAATAACCAAGTGCAGATATTAGTAGAAGCTCCGGGAATGGCTCCGATAGAGGTAGAAGAACAGATTACTATACCTATCGAAGCTATGATGAATGGTTTACCTAAAGTACAGGAAATCCGCTCCATATCTAAATTTAGCGTATCAGTAATTACTGTGATTTTCGAAGATCAGGTAAATATTTACTTCGCCCGCCAGATAGTAAACGAGAAATTACAGAATGCTAAATCTAAACTACCGACTGGCATAAACACCGAACTAGGCCCGATAGTAAGTGGCATGGGGGAAATATTTCAATATATAGTCAGTGGTAATGGCTATTCAGTAACTGAGCTTAAAGCAATTCAAGACTGGGAGATAAGATACAGACTGAAATCAGTAGCGGGAATTAATGAAGTTAATACTTGGGGTGGCTTTAACCAAGAATATCAAGTAATAATTTCTCCAGAAAAGCTAATACAGCACCAGCTTTCATTAAAAGAAGTATTTTCAGCATTACAGAACAATAATGAAAACTTCAGTGGTGGAATTATAGAACACCATGCTGAACAGTATTTAATTAGAGGTCTAGGAAAAATTCAGACCTTAGAAGATATTAGAAATATTTTAATTAAACAAGAAGGACGCAGCCCAGTCACCATAAAAGATGTAGCTGAAGTAGAATTCACTGATGCTTTCCGCCAAGGTGCTGTTACGAAAGATGGTAAAGGAGAAGTGGTCACTGGCATAGTCATGATGTTAAGAGGCGAAAACAGCAGTGATGTAATTAAAAGAGTAAAAGAAAAAATAGCAGAAATTAACAAAACTCTGCCTGAAAGCGTGAAGATAAAAGCATTTTACGACCAAACCGAGTTAATCGCAGCGACTTTAAAAACCCTTAAAGCGAATCTAATAGAAGGCGGGATACTGGTTATCGCAGTTTTACTATTTATGCTAGGTAACCTGAGAGCCGCTCTCATAGTAGCTCTCTCGATCCCCATATCTCTAATGTTTTCCTTTATGGGTATGAAAGCGCTTGGCATAACAGCGAATATTATGAGCCTTGGAGCGATTGACTTTGGGATGATAGTAGATGGAGCGATAGTTATGGTCGAGAATACCATGAGAAGACTAGCTCATCCTGAAAAAGAAATCAGCAGCCAAGAAATTATTAATGAATCAGTCAGAGAGATGGCTAAACCAATTCTCTTCGGGGTTTTAATTATTACTATCGTCTACCTACCGATATTAAGCCTAGAAGGCATAGAGTATAAAATGTTCTCACCGATGGTGTTTACCGTATGTTTCGCTCTATTAGGCTCACTGATTACGGCTCTACTCTTAGTACCCGTTCTATGCGGCTATTTTATGAAAATTCATATAGTAGAAAAAGAAAATATACTTATTAATAAAATTAAACCGCCATATTTAAAGTTTTTAAAACGATGTATAGAAAAGCCGCGTAAGCTAATTACTATATCTGTAAGTTTATTTATAGTTAGCTGCCTCTCCATACCCTTCTTAGGTACAGAGTTTATACCGAAGTTAGATGAAGGGGATCTACTGATAGAAGTTAGGCATTTTAGCAGTATCGCTCTAGATGAGGCACTGAGGAATACTAGCTTAATCGAATCGATTATTAAAAAAATACCTGAAGTAAAAGAAGTCGTCTCTAAGACTGGCAGGCCAGATTTAGCGACAGACCCGATGAGCGTCTTTATGTCAGATATGTTTATAAGCCTAGAGCCTAAACACAAATGGAGAGCGGGTCTTACTAAAGATAAATTAATTAAAGAGATAAATGATAAATTAGAGAAAAACATTATCGGCACTAGATTTAATTTCACTCAGCCTATAGCCATGCGAGTAGATGAGCTAGTTTCGGGAGTTCGTTCTGATTTAGCGATTAAACTTTTCGGTAAAGATTTAAATGTTCTGATTAAAAAAGCTGCTGAGATAGAAGCTGCACTAAAAAAGGTTCCGGGGCAGAGTGATTTACAGGTCGAGAAATTAACGGGCAGTAAGCAAGTCACAGTAAACCCTGATAGAAACTTAATGGCATTATATGGAGTTAGCGTAAATGATATTCGCACAGCGATTAACACTGCAATACTTGGCACTCCAGTAGCTGAAATACTTGAGAATAAAAAACGCTTCACGCTCAGAGTGAAGTTTCCACATGAATTAGATATTAACCCACATAACTTAGAAAACCTACTAGTAGAAACTGCTAGTCAAGAAAAAATCCCTCTCTCGCAAGTAGCTAAAATCGAGGTCTCAGACAGCACTGAAACAATTAATCGAGAGTTCGGTGAACGTCGCATTATTATACAGATGAACGTCAGAGGCAGGGACATGGGTTCATTCGTTAAAGAAGCTAAATCTATCATAGCTAAAGAGGTTAAGCTAGGTTCAGGCTATTACTTAGAATGGGGCGGGCAGTTTAAAAACCAAGAAAGGGCTATGAAAAAATTACTTATAGTAGTCCCTCTTGCCATAATGATAATTTTTGGTTTACTAGTACTTAGCTTTTCTTCTAGCACTGATGCTTTGATAGTTTTAATCAATGTACCCTTCGCTCTTATCGGCGGGATCTTAGCTCTCTGGCTGCGTTCCCTGTATTTAAGCGTGCCTGCGGCAATCGGCTTTATAGCATTATTCGGGGTAGCTGTACTAAATGGTTTAGTATTAATTTCTACTATAAAAAAACTACGAGAAGAGAATCTAGAAGAAGAAAGCAGCGAAAAATTAAATCAGATACTTATACACGCCGCAGAGTCGAGACTCAGACCAGTCTTAATGACAGCTACGGTAGCGATACTAGGGTTTTTACCGATGGCTCTTTCACACGGGGCTGGAGCTGAAGTCCAGCGACCACTTGCAAGTGTGGTTATTGGTGGGCTTTTAAGTTCGACTTTGCTTACTTTGGTTTTATTGCCAGTAGTTTATAAGATGGTTTATGGGAGAGGAGCTTAAGTAAATCCAATATTAATTTTAAAACCAGTAGCCTCAGCAATCTTCATTAATAAATCAAGCGATGGCGTACGGCTGTCCTTACCGCTTTCTAAGCGAGCTATTACGGGCTGCGTGGTGTGTGCTTTCTCTGCAAGCTGCAATTGCGTTAGTCCTGCATTTTTACGCATTTGCAACACCATTTGAGCTATAGCGTTAATAAGCTGCTCTTTTTCATAAAGCTTTCTAAATTCAGGGTCTTTTAGATTTTTTTTAATCACGTCATCAAGAGTAATTGCTTTCATTTTTTTCTACCTCTATCATTCGGCTTATGGCTATATTAATTTCTTGCTTAGGAGCTTTCTGGGATTGCTTTTTATAAAAACTTTCATTCATTATATACCCAAATGGATATTATAATTATACCTAAATAATTTCGACCTAACACTTTTCCAATTTTATATGTGTGTTACAGTAAAAATTTTTTATTTCAGTGATTTACGCAGATTTTCTTCTTCAAATCACGATAAAAATTCTCATGAGAGCCAATCGCTAAGAGAGTTAAAATTAAAACACTATCATCGTAAGAATAAGCTAAAAGAGTCAAATGGTTTATCATCATAAATTTATATATTCGAATTCCTTGTAAATCGCCAATCTTCTCTTCTCCTAAATCAGTATTCTTTATCAAGAGCTTTATTGCAGCATCAAGTTCTCGTTTTTGATTAGCATGAAGTTTTTTGATACATTTTGCAAAATGTTGTGTTTGTAAAACTTTTATTTTTTTTTACTCATCGTACTCCGAATTTATATTCCGAGACCAGTCCAGCTTTAAGTTCTTCCTTTGATAATAGAACATCCTTAATAAAGTTAAAATTTAAATCAGGATTTTCCTCAGCAATTTTACCAATCTCAGACCAGTACTCAAGCTGTTTAGGAACAGATCTTTTAGTAACATGGCTATGAAATTTAAGCATGTCAAATAATTCATCAGAGATTTTTATTGTTTTAGCCATGTCACTATTTTACCCTTAAGGTTGCTTTTTTATACCTATTGGTGGAGTATTAATATGGATTAAGATCAAAGCTATTGCAAAGAAGCATGGGGCTTATGATGTCAGAATTTTTGGTTCTGTAGCACGAAAAAATTTCGATGAGAATAGTGATATAGATTTTTTGGTAAATTTTAATTCAAAGACTAGTTTACTGGACTGGTGTAATTTAAGGCTAGATTTAGAAGATTTACTCGGCACTAAGGTAGATGTAGCTTCAGAAAAAACATTAAAGCCGCGAATTAAAGATAGGGTACTTGAAGAGGCAATAGATTTGTGAGAGATGATATTAGTCGATTACAAGATATTTTAAATTCAATTAAATTAATTGAAGCTACGCTTCCTAATGGTCGCCTAGTTTATGATCTATCTGAAATAGAATTCCAAGGAATACTTAGGTGTCTTGAAATTATAGGGGAGGCATCGAAAGCCATTTCCCAAGAATTGAAAGAGCAAAATGCCCATATCCCTTGGAGGGCTATTTCTGATATGAGAAATGTTTTAGCTCATCAATACTTTGAGGTCGATCATGAAAAAATAGAACTGGTAGTTCATGGTTCACTAGAAGATTTGAAGAGAACTGTTGTTAAATTGCTTGGTTAAAAATCAGATCTTTATCTGTCCAATATCACAACAGTAGAAATTAAGAATGCCTTCTAGACCTATGTTTTCAATATCAAGTGTTTGATGCAAGGTAACTTTAAAAAATCCTCTAAAATGTCTCCCTCAGCTTCAAGTATTTACTTTATTTAAGCTGAAACATAGGAATTAAAATCTAGACCTTTCCTTAAAAAATCTCCTAGAACTACTTTCGGTGCTTCTGAATTTTCAGACCTCTTTAACAAAGAGATTAGCTGAGGATAATACTTTGCAGATTCATCTTGATCACCTTTCTTCGTTTCTTTCTTTAAACTACCTAAAATAGCAATATTTAAAGCAGCCTGAATATCAGCATCTGTAATAGAATTACAGAAAGGACAGCGATAAATAAAAGAATTACCACGCAGTAAAACCAGTTCTTCACTTTGATCTGGAGTTAAATCTAAAATCTCATTAACTACTTCAATAGGTGGTCTAGCCCAATCTTTAAGTGCTTTTAATAAGTCTTTTCCATTTAGTTTTTTAGCATTAAGATCATCACGATCAAAGGATTTAAGAAACAGATTAGCTTCAAACTTATCTTCATCTCCAGAACCACTATCAATACTTTCCATTAAATAGCGATCTGCTTGTAAGTGAGTAAGCTTATATGACTTCTCTACTATAGAATAAGGACTTCTAGCGCAGCAGCTACAAGTATATGATGTTGCATATGCACTAACCTCTGCACCAATTGAAGACTTGTCCCCCCAAACATGCTTTCTTAATGCATCTTCCACTGCACTTTTGTGATAAGGATCTGAACGCTTTACCGAATTGTAAATTTTGGTTACTCGATTAGATTTAGTTTCAAAATTAGAGATTTGCCATTCATAGATTGGCTTTGCTTGATATTTCACCACTAAATGGTGTAAACGATTTCTAAGTGAACCGATAGCATTTTCACGAATTAAAGCTAACTTAGAATTAGGTCTAGAGAAAGTAGCAGAGCGTTGAATCTTTTGGTTTTCACGGTAATGGTCTTTTATTTTACGGACTAAGTGAGAGTGGATAAAGCCGCCATCCTTAATTGTAAAGTCTTCTAAGGAAGGGGCTTCCGAGGTATCTTTCTTTTCAATCACGACATAAGCAATCCCATACTCACCGACATCAAAACCAATAAAATTATTCCTTAAGATGGATTCTTTTCCAGCACTAGAAGTGAAGGTAAACGGCATAGAGACATAAACTCTACGAGAATCAAAATCTTCTGAAGCTGTGAGTGCAGGATAACTATAAGCATTATTTTCAGTAAGCTTTTCCCATTTAATATTAAACTTCTGCTCCGCTATCAAGCTCCAAGAAGCTATTTCTAAAGACACGCCATTATAATTATCTAAACCCTTTTCATTAAAAGACTTTTCAAAAGCTCTATATAGAAACTGGATCTGATATTTAGAAGACTTTAAAGAAAACATAGAAGGGAGCTTAGTCCTAGACTTATGTTCTTTAAAACTAGATTCACCTTTACTCTCATCTTTTTCTTTAGATGCTTTTTTATAGACAAAATATTTTGTATTTTCTAGTATTTGAGCAGAGTCTCTAGATTCTTTATCTAAAGCAAGAGAGAAAGCTAAACCTTTTTCTTCATGGCTAATAGCAAACAATTTAAATTTCTCTTCTGACTTAATAGGATTTAAAACATAGCGAACTAATTCTTCTTTACGAGAGACCATAGAGAGCTTAGCTCTGAGCGTAGTAAATAATACATTCAGAAAACGTCTCTGAAAGCTCAATTCAGAAGAAGAGTATCTAATTAAAGCATCAAAAGTTTTCAAGTCAAGATATTCATCCCTATCTAAATTAGAAAAATCTCCATTATACTTATCAATCACAGACTGGTTTTCTTGGCTCAATCTATAATAAAAAAAATAAATACCAGATCTTATTTTTTCAATTTCGATAGCAGAAACTAAATCCTCGGTGCGAGACTCTATATCCTTTTCAGAGCCATCTAAAACTGAATCCCACTTTATACTTAAATTATTAAAAAGCTGCTCTAGATTAGATCTAAAATCAAAATCTTCAGGAAAAACTAATTGCTGATAATTAGCTTTAGAAAATTTACTAACGTAAAATTTCTTAAAAGAGCTTCTATAATTTTTTAAAAACTCTTCTGTAGTTAAATTAATTTCATTTGAACGTAAAACCGTCTCTAAATCAAGCGTATCTCTATAATATTTGATTAAGAGATGTCGAAACCTAGTACTTGCATTGTCATAAAGATAAGCAAGAGTTTGTAAAACAATCCTAAATTTTTCTTCTACAGCAGAATCATCTAAATCTTCTTTTATTATCAAACTTTGATTAACTGGTAAAATTGCACTTCTATAAAAATCAACGAAACGCATGAACATTTCATAAGCGTAATAAAATTTCTTAAACTGCTCTTCCTTAGCACAACCAGGAAAGCGAATCGGACGATCTAAGTTCAGCTTAGAAAACTCTTCATTGAGCAAGTCTTTCTTAGATTTTTCTTTCTTAGGTTTATTTTTTTTCTTGCTCCGCCCAGGCTGCTTTTCAGAAGAAGGTTTCTCCTCTAGAATTAACTCATTAAGCCTAGTTTTTAATTCCGCTAAATCTAAAAGGAACAATTCATAGCTAGCTTCTTGAACATCCTGAATGTAATTAGCAGCGGATTTCTCTAAAACTGTAAATAAATCAGCCAGACTTACTGAATTTATCTCTCCTATAATCTCTTTAATGTTTTGAAGAGTCGCACTGAATTTAGATTTCGCCTCTTTTAGTTCATCTCGTCTTTTAATTAAGCTAGTAGTGTAAGATGACAGGATTCCACCGATCTGAGTCCTATAATCAGCTGCTGAAGCTAATTTAAAATCCATTCCTTGAGTAGAGAGATCAGCTAGATTATTTTCATTATTAATATCCTTAGATTTAAAAGCTTCAATAAAAAAATTAGAAAGCCCAGACTGATTATTAGCCAGTCCAGTAATAGCTTCTAAAACTTTATCATTCTCATCTTTTTTCTTCTCAGATGGATAAAATATCTTGGCAAGTGAATGATAAGCATAAAGCAATTTATTAAAATCTTGACCATCATCCTCCCAGTTAAAATCTGGTAACAGACGTTTCAAATCTTCTTTACTTATTTTTAAAAATGTATTTTCATTTTCATTATTTCCTTTAAGAATGCTTAAATCCTTTTTAAAATACTCCGAAGCTAATGCTGATCTCAATTGACGAATATCTTGGATGCCTAACTCATCTATCCTAATATTAAATTTCTTTACAAGAAATTTCTTTAATAGATCTGCCTGTTGTTTCTGAGACTCTTCTCTTGTAGTTTTATTCTTAATTTCCTTAAAGAATAAATCATCTAATAGGTACTTGGAAAGATAATCTAATGAATGAGGCTTTTTTGGATCTATCAAAACAAAATCTTGAAATTTTTGTTTTGATAACTTAAGTACTTCAGAATAATCTTCTTTTAATAAATCTTGTTGAAATAATAAAAAAGCATCATTTAATTGTGTATCAGAAATACCTGCCACGAGATCCATCAACTTTTTAGCTTTATATTTATCTTCTGCAATCAAAATATTTCTTCTCAGTGCTTCCTGCCAAAACCTTAATAAACACGGTCTTGAATTAAAATTATTTCTTTTATCTGAAAGCCAGTCACTAAAGTTAAAATTCCCAACTAAAGCCTTGTAATCATTTGCAATATCTAAAAAGATCTGCTCGTGAGCATTCAAGTCAATATCAATAGGAAATTTAAAGCTTCTGGTAAATTTATATTTTTTTTCACCAGTAGAATTCAGCTTTAATCTTTCGATATGCAGCCTATAACCCTGCTGAATTTCAGATTGTTTCTTTAACTTTAATTTAGCTCTTCTACTCTTTTCAGTAAGTTTCATTAAAAATCAATCCAGCAGAGATTTGCAAGATAGATAGAAATATAAAAACATACGAAATCCTTAAAGGCGATTTATGGAAAGGATTTTTGGGAGAACAAGGCTAAGCCTTGTTCTCCCCGCTTATCGGAGTAGTAGATTATCAACTCCAGCCTTGTTCTCCCCGCTTATCGGAGCTTGAACCTTGAACCATATGCCTTGTTCTCCCCGCTTATCGGAGTAGTGGTAAGCTTTCTTGGCCTTGTTCTCCCCGCTTATCGGAGAGACTCTCCGTATTTTCTATATTCTATCTATCAGTTTACAAATCAAAATACATAAAAATAGTACCATAATGCTCTATTAACCTAAGCATTCAATAAAAATAACATGCCAAAAAGAACTCCGATTTGGTTGCCCTATACCAACAAAATCACCATCAAAAAAAATAATATTTGCTTTGAGTACAAAGGTGGTGCTTTAAGCAAAGATATCACAGAAATTTTATCCATTATGTTTTATGGATCTGTCGATTCTCTCAATCAAGAATTTGTTGAACTTTGTACTCGCTATGCCGTTCCCATCTGCATACACCGTAGAAATATGGCTCAAGCTACTTGGATTACGCCTAGCATCAGTCCTTTTTATGATGACGATATTCTAAGTAAGCAAATAGATTTCCGTAATTCGATTAAAAAATCTAATCATGTATGTAAAAAAATTCTTGACAGTAAATTTAAATCCATGGAGTGGTTAGTTAATATTCCTTGGAACTGGAAACTTCACGGCTATACACAGAAAGAAATGATCAACATAGAAGCCTTACACGCAAGAGCTTACTGGCAAAAATATTACAAAGATCTCGGCTTTGGTGAATACACAAGACGCTCAGAGAATAAATTATCAGCAGCTCTGGATGCTAGTTCTAAATTCGTTAGTGGAATTTTTTTAAGATGGATTATTTACCACAAATTAAGCCCTTATCACGGTTTCATTCACATCCCAAATTCATACCCAGCACTAGTCTATGATTTAATGGAATCTTATCGAGGATATATCGATAAAGCTATCTATGACCGTCTTCTAGGGATAGAGCACCCTGAAGAGATGGATATAACAGCAATTAGCTTAAAAGCCATCGAAGCTTTTCTTGACACCAAAATCTACACCGAACCCACTAGGCAAATAGTAAGCTTCCAAGAACTTTTCCATGGCTCAATTCTAGCTCTCAGAGCCTATTTAAGAGGTGATTCTAAAGGCTTAATCATCCCCATGCCCACAAAACCAAATGGTGGAAGACCCGTAAAAGCAGGCTATAAGCTTTATGGTAGATCTGCTGGACCTACTGACTTTTGGGAAGTTGCAAAAAATCTCTGACTCACCCCAAACAAAAAACTGAATTCTAAAAAAAGCTTTCATGAACAGCTAATTAGTTAATACCCCCACCCTAATCTTGATGAGCAAGCCAAAAACCAAAGGAGCCAAAGATAAGAGCAAATACAGCTACAAATATATAACCTTCTATTGTCATTTAATTTTTCTCCTGTTGTAAATTACCTTTATTATACCAACAAAAATTCCAATTACTGCCATCAGCAAAGACATACGCCTAACTTCCATTTATAGTATTTTATAAAGTTTTACTCTAATATTTTAAAAACCTAGTGATGCACCCTAGCAAACAGCCAAATCACCGAAGGATAAGCTGCAAGCCATATCCAGAGAAATCTATTAAACCCAAAAATCACAGTATTAGCTACATGAAAGCTAAAAGCGATTATAAGAAAGATACATAAAAAGATCTGATTAATGAAAATACAGGGGAAAAGCAATTCAGCAGCTATAATAAACCACGATAAAGCTAAGTGCCAATTAGATTTATCTTTTATAGATCTCATTTCTTCGCTCATCGGATAAGCTGAAAAATGAAAAATATCCTTTAAAGCCTGTCCAGAACGCCAGTCTGGATTAATAATTTTCACTAATCCAGCTATAAAATATGACATGATAGCTTGCAGAGCCAAATATATAAAAGCCATTTCTTGAAAAACATGATTAGAGCAGAAATAAATAAAATTCAGACAGCATAGTATTAATAGTGTCATCCTGTCACAGCCACCATTATAAGGACCTTGAAAACGATAAAGAATTAAAAAGCTGATAAACAGTAAAACCAAAAGTACCCATTTAGTGGAAATCCCCACTAGCAGCAGAATACTAAAAAGTATTTGTGGAATAAAAAGTCTTCTTTCATCACTAGCTGAATTAAGATGCTCTAAGCTCTGCTGAATTAAAGAGATAGCAAGTAATATTTCAGTTAAATGAATAGCCTGCTCAAAGCTCATAGACGAGATCTCCAGCTAAATGCTCTAAACTAGACTGATAAAGCACATGTGCTTCTAAAGTGGATTCCTTTCTATAAATAAAGGTTATTCTAAATTCAAAAAATTTATCTTCTAGTTTATAGCCCTCTTTTAATAAATACCTTTTAATACGATTCTTGATTTCAGTATCTGCATGCTCAGTAGGTTCTACGATTAAACTTTCAGCACAATTAGTCATATACATAGTTTCATTCCATTCAGCGTTATAAAAGAATCTATAGAAATGACTTAAAATAGACAGCTTCTCTGGACGTGGACGAAACTCAATCCAGCTAAGATTTTCATCGACATTATCTAATAGCCTAAATTCTATACGTGGCGATGGAGCTATTTCTTTAAAAAACTGCCACGAAGGCTGTAATATAGGGAGCAGTAATTTTATGATTTTTATCACTAAAATTAGTATAAAATGATTTCCAAATTATCGCCCTAATCCTGATGAGCGAGCCAAAAACCAAAGGATCCAAAGATAAGAGCAAATACACTTACAAATACACAAGCTTCGACTGTCATTTAGCTTTTCTCCTATTATAAACTACCTTCATTATACCAACAAAAATTCCAATTACTGCCATCAACAAAGACCAAAATATTTTCCATTGATCGTAATAACACTTCTCTTCAGTCAAAAACCTCAAAAACCATTTCCCAACAGGATGACATAATTCCGTGCATAATATAAGCACCATAGAATCAGTCAAATTAAGACCATAGTCCCGACTTGGCTTTAATCTATTACGCCTAACTTCCATTTATAGTATTTTATAGAATTCCACTTTAATATTTTAAAGATCTAGTGATCTACGTAGCTTCAAGCAGCGTTATCGGAGTCCGTTTCTCTGCCTTAGCTTTTTTACTTTCTGCTCGTCGCATCAAAACACGCCCCCATAGGCAAATTAACTGGCTTTTTCATAAAGCTCCTTATAACAGTCACAATACCCGCTTAGCAACTATTATAACAAGCTTTAAATTTTATTAAAAACCACTAATCATCCCCACCCTCTTCTCAATCACTCTACATATATCATCTATAACTTTAGAAAAATTACCCTCATCTTTAAATTTCTGCCTTAAAGCTAATGCTTTATTCATACAGTTCTTAGAAGTCTTCTTAATCTCTTTAATAAGTAAACGTTGTGCTGAAGCAGTATCTGGAATTAAATTCAACCAATGTTCTATTTTAATTTTCTCTGGATTAAATTCACCCCCTATGCTCATAGCTAGTTTATGAGATAAATCAGGATAAACAGCAGTGCTTAATAAATCATAAGCTGGTGCTAATTCAGGAATGGCATTTTTATATAGCAAGGAGTAGTTTTTAGCATGTGCATCAGCATTGCCAATTAAGAAATTAAAAATAAGTAACCTAATGAAAGCTATTCTGTCAGCAGCTGGTTTAGATGAATATTTATCAAGCAAACTGGAACATAATTTCGCAGAAGGACCGCCTTCAGACTCATATTTATGCTCAGGTATTATACTTAAAGCCTGACAAAAATCTTCTTGGTGTAAACGGCATATCGGCTCTGGGCTAACTTTAGCTAAAAAGCCTTCTAAGAGAGCTTCTTTCGATTTAAATACCTGCCCTATTTTTCTATCATAACGTTCGATTAAATAATACGATTTTCCTTTTAAATAGCGAATTTCTGTTTTTGGAACTTCTATATCTAAGCTAGCAGCCAGCTGCATACAGAATACTTCATTAAAAACACTATCTGGATAATCTTCCATGCTAGGTTTTAAAATATGAGTAGTAGGTATATCTCCCGTAAATAAAGCTAGCTGAGAATTTATTACACCGAGTGCAATTTTATCCTGTGCTCCAGCTAAAGACATTCTTAAACCTTTTTCTCCAGCCATTAATGGGCGATATTTTAAAAGATCTAAAATATTTTCTAATTTTTTATCATCTAAAAGTAAAATATCTTTTTCCTGAATTTTATCAGTGTCTTTTCTTTTTCTTGGATATAAAGCTAATGCTCCAGCACATTCTCCACCGACTGCTTCAAGCAGAGCAAAAGAATTTTTACCTGAAATTCCTAAATATTTAGCTAGCCTTCTTCTAACTATACTGTCTGGCAATAATGCCGAGAAAAATGCCTTAGTCTCTTTATCTAAGTATTCATTTTCTCTATATGGCATAGACACTGATATTGGATTTGCATTTTCAGTATATTTAAAAGATAAAGAACCTGTATCACTCTCAGTGAGTATGCCTGTTAGCTGCCTATTTAAATATACGTAGAGTATTTTAGCCATCAGCTAATATCTCGCTTATCTTCTACATACAGAGAAGATCCTAGTGAATGTAAAACTAGAAAAATTTTATTAATTTGGCATGTCTCTTTTCCCTTTTCAAGTTCTCTTAAAAATCTCAAACCCACACCTGAAGCTAACGCTAAGTCCTCCTGTGTAAGCCCTTGTCGCTTTCTTGTAGCTAAAATAAAATCTCCTAAATTTTTTGAGTCATTAAGTTTAGCCATAACACATCTTCTCCATAAACCCGAAAGGGATGATTCAGTATTAATACTACCGTAAATCACGTTATTATTGATAGTTATACCACAGCATACCGCTAACATAATCCCCAAAGGGATGATTCACCAAATACCTTAAACCAAATTACTCAAAAATCTTCTCGCTGGAATTATACTAACCTTAGCTCCATTAATATCATCTACCTGATAGTAACTATCACCTTTTAAATACACCTGAAAAGCGTAAGGTATAGTAACTCTCTCTAAGAGATATTTAAGATTAGGGTCTAGACTCTGCTCACTGAGCTTCACTTCTACTGCCATCCAGGGTTTCGCTTCTTTAAGAATAATAAAATCCACTTCATGCCCTCTAGTATCCCTAAAATATCTTAACTCTGTTCTAATACCATAAATATCTTCAATAAAATGACAAAAACGTAGAAGATGCATGGCAATTAGGTTCTCAAACCTAGCAGCTTCCTTATCAACTAAAGCCCAGTCCCAAAAATATAATTTTTGTTCTTTTTTAACTGCCCTAATATTCTTTAATATCTGCTTTCCACCTAGAGGACTTACTCTAAAACAAGCATATATATTCTCAAAAATCTCTAGCCAGTGCTTTACAGCATCAAAACTAACTTCTAAATCTTCTCTAAGACTGTTTATAGATAAAGGGGAACCCACTGTTAACGGTAAATGATGATATAGCAGTTCCATTTTATCTAACTGAATAACATTCTCTAAATCACGCACATCCTCTCTGACTAAACGATCTGTGTATGAGTTGCGCCATCTTTTGGCTTGACGCTCTGAACCTGATAGAAAAGGCTCTGGGAAGCCACCTAATTTTAAAAGTGTATCTAAAGCCTCACTGTCTTTAATATCCTTCTGCATAAGCATAAGCGTATCTAAATCTTCTTTAAGCTTAGTCCCAGAGAGCTCTGCATATGTAAGAGGGTGTAAATGATGCAGGAAGTATCTCCCCTGAAGAGAATCTCCACCACGACTATAGACATCTAATTTAGCACTACCTGTTACTAAAATTTTCCTCTCTGGGACGTGTTTATCGAACTTTCCTTTAAGCCAATTCCGCCAACTACGATACTTATGTAATTCATCAAAAGCCCAGAGATCTTTACTGAAATCTAATACAGAATTCATAATAAGCTTTCTATCTTCTATGTCATCCCAGTTATAAAACCGCCCATTATATTCCTTAACTAAAGATTTAGCGATAGTAGTTTTACCACACTGCCTAGGACCAGCAAGTAAAACCATTTTAGTAGCTAAGTCACTTTTAATATATTTAAAAATTCTTCTCTGTAACATTTTATGCTGTACCCTAAAAACCACCAGCTCTTTTTAAAGTATACCCTAAAAAACACCAGTTGCTAACGATTCGAATAAAACGTAAACCTAGCGCAATTTTAATTCAAATTTACGTTTTTATGATTAAAAAACGTAAATTTATGGCATTATATTAATATGAGTATCACCTCAACTCAAAAATCCTACATACAAAAACTTAAAAAAACTTACGAAAATCTCAAGATTGGCAAAGAAGCCCTTTTAGGAATTATAGATGAAGTGGAAGTCGCAGAAGCCGTTTATAACTCTAATGCGATAGAGCATTCGACCTTATCTCTGCGAGAAACTGAAAAAATACTACTTGAAATGGAAGTAAGCAGAGACCTTTCGCTAAGAGAGGTTTATGAAGCTAAAAATTTAGCCCGAGTAGTTAATTATATTAAAGAAAAATCTAAAACCGAAGAATTAACAGAAGATATTATACTGCTTTTACACCAAATGCTTATTGGTGGCATTAATGATGAATTTGCTGGACGCTTTCGCACTACTGGAGAGTATGTTAGAGTCGGTTCATACATAGCCGCAGCCCCAGAAAAAATACCTTCTCTTATTAAAAACATATTTATTAATTATGCTGCTAACATTGATGATTACTTTATTTCTAAAATAGCAAAATTCCACTTAAGCTTTGAGAGCATTCACCCTTTCTGTGACGGGAATGGCAGAATCGGACGAGTTTTAATTAACTATCAGCTTTTACGCTTAGGTTTCCCAGCCATTATTATCAGGGATAAAGAGCAGGCTCTTTACCACGGTGCTTTCACTGAATTTCAATCAAAAAATTCTTCTAAAATTATGGAGAAAATAATTACTCTTGCCTTGATGGAAGCTTTACATAAACGCAACACCTATATGCAGGGTAATGAAATAGTAAAACTCACTAATTATGCTCGTTCCATAGATAAACCTGTTAGTTCAATAATAAATATGGCAAGAAGACAGACCATACCTGCTTTTCGAGAAAAAGGTATCTGGAAGATAGGTAACCCTATCTCTGACACTTAGAACAAAAAAAGCTACTCCTCCCACCCTGAACTATTCTTCGAATAAGAGTTTTACAAGTAAAACAAGGCAAACCCTCTCTACCATAAGCTTTAAACTGATATTGAAAATATCCACTTTCACCATTAGCTTTACTAAAATCTTTTAAAGTCGAACCACCAGCTCGAATAGCATCTTCTAAAGTAATAATGATCTGCTCATGTAATTTCTTTATATCCTTATCAGTAAGAGAACTTGCCGTTCTCTCGGGATGAATACCAGACCTAAAAAGAGCTTCACTAGCGTAAATATTACCTATCCCGACTATTAAACTTGCGTCCATAAGAGTATTTTTAATATTTTTATTTCTGTTTTTAAATAAAGCCTTTAATTTAGCTACAGTAAATTCACTGGAAAGCGGCTCTAAGCCAAGCTTTCTAAAAAGCTTATGCTGAGATAAATTTTCTAAATCTGTTAAGGCAATTATCCCAAAACGCCTAGCATCATTAAACACCAGCAGTAGACTGTGGTCATTCGTCTTCCTCAGTCTTGAACTTGCACGCTCGGCAACAGTGCCTGAAAGTAAACCATTGAGCTTTAAAATCACATGATCATGTTTTTTTCGCTCATATGCTTCATTTTGAATAGTCAGCCTACCACTCATCCCGAGGTGAATAATTAAAACTTGAGACCGCTGCACACTTAGACAGTGCTCCAAGACTCCAACATTTACATTTTTGTTTTGATTTAAGCTCGGACCTAGATTAGCAGCTAGATATACAAGTATATATTTAGCCCTACGTTCGATTTTAGTAATAGTATGATTTAAAATCTTTTTATTTAAGTCAGCTGGAATAAAATCCCTTAACTTCTCTGCATAAACTTCTACCGAAGAGACATTCAGCCCAAGAATATTTTCACTAAGCCCACGGCAAACAGTTTCGACTTCTGGAAGTTCAGGCATACTCACCACCCATAATTATAGAATCATATCAATGGTCTAAACAGATCACAAATAAATGATGGTAATATACCTTAGTGCCTTTAGATAGAAGATCTTTTCTGAAAAAATCCCTCCTCGGTGTAGGACTATCCTTAATGCCTAGTTTTTTTGATCTAGGCTTAAAATCAGCTGTCCAAGCTGCTGATACAGATGCAACTTTAATTACAATCTTCTTACGAGGAGGTAACGATGGACTAAATACATTAGTACCCTTTGCTGATAGCTCCTATTACAACCTTAGACCCACTCTAGGCATAAAAGAAAAAGACCTAATAAAAATCCCTGATTCTAGTTTATTCGGCTTCAATTCTGCTCTTAAGGGTCTGAGTAAAATTTATCAAGATGGTAATTTAGCGATTTTCCCTGCGACATATAATCTCAATCTAAGTTTTTCTCATTTTGAAAGCGAGAATAGACTCAATTACGGTCTTACTGAAAATTTAACGACAGGGTGGCTAAATCGCTCACTGGTAAAATCAAACGTCTCATCTTCAGAAAAATTAACAGCTATCTCTCTAAGAAACAGCGTACATGAACAACTCAGAGGTGAATTTAATAGCCTTGCCTTTGATAGTTTTGATGACATCATCAACAATGCTGATTTTGACTATATTTCTAAAATTAATAATTTCTATAACGATGCAGATCTTAACAATGGTTATTTAAAAGATATCTCAAAGCTAGGCCAGAACACTTTTACAAGCATGGCCGCACTCAAAGAAATCGCAATCAAACCCAATAATTTAGCTATTTACCCAGACACTTATTTTTCTCACAAATTAGAAACGGCTGCACGCCTAATAAAATACTCTAAAGTCAAAGCTATCACGATAGATTTAGATGGTTTTGATACCCACGCAAAGCAAAATATATACCATGGGATATTACTAAAGGAGCTTGGAGACGCCTTACTTGCATTACACACCGACTTGAAAGACTCTCATAATTACAGCGTCTTAATCATGTCTGAGTTTGGTAGAACCGCAGCAGAAAATGGTTCCGATGGAACTGATCATGGCATGGGTAATTGCTGGTTTGCCATGGGTCCTAAAATCACAGGCGGTATTTATGGAGCTTGGACTGGTCTTGAAACCAGTAAATTAAGAGATGAAAGATATCTTGATTACAGCATTGATGCAGGAAATATAATTGGGGAGCTAATTCAGCATAATTTCAAAATCAATCCAGAATTAATCTTCAATTCTTTTCCTTACAAAAAAGTAGGATTTACCGCATGATAAAAAAAATCTTTTTATTTTCATTCTTCATTACGGCTGTTCACCCTAGTTTTGCAAATTCAAATGCTTCATTAGAGAAATCTCTACGTAATTTAGTGGAGAGGACTACTTATGGAAGCAGCTTTGAAGATATTAAGATAGCCAAAGAAAAGGGTTACAGTGCTTATCTAGATTACATTTTAAATCCGAATGAAATTAATGACAGCGAATTTGAAGCAAAATATTTAGACAAGAAAAGTCCTAACTATAGGGACCCTCATCAAATAGATAACTATTTTCAAACCAATACAAGCTTCTGGGCACTTCAACACATGGCTTTCAGTAAAAAACAATTTAATGAAATCATGACCCAATTTTGGGAAAATCATTTTAATACAGATTCAAGTAAACAAATTAATCTCTGGTATTGTGACAACTGTATTGGTTATAACATCAATAGAGGTGGCTCTCTTCGGACTTTTTCTAAAGTTAAAAATATAAATCTCATTGCAAATACATCAAATTTTTCATACAATACAAACGAATTTGATAGCTGTGAAATTACTTTAAAAATCAAGGCAACGCTAGTGCCTAAGCTAAAGCTACGCTTCAAAATCACAGGTAAAGATAGTGAGGATGACTATGATGCGTGGCTAAGTAGTAGTGATTTTTATCCAATAAAAATTCAAAAGATAAACGGCTCAAAATTCATTACCTTAAGGGTAGACCTAAATAAGGAGTCCTTAAAAGGTCCTCTAGAAGCGGTTGCTATAAATTTCAGCAACAATCAAAAAAACAGAATCATCTCCACTATTCAATCAGTAAAACTTCAGTCACTCTCAAAGCCAGAGTTGAATACTAACTTAATGTTTAATAATAATGATTCGGAAATCGAAGAGAATATGTTCTTTAGAGAAAATGCTTTAGGTAATTTTACTGATCTTTTAAAGTACAGTGCTCAAAGCCCAAGCATGTTAACTTATTTAGATAATTGGTCTAGTAATAAGGATAATCCAAACGAAAATTACGGTAGAGAACTACTTGAGCTGCACACTCTAGGAGTAGATGGTGGTTACGTCCAAAAAGATGTAGTTAGCGCTGCTGCACTCCTAACAGGTTGGACTATTCGTGATAATAAATTTCATTTCAATGCTCTTGGTCATGATGACTCAAATCAAAAATTCACTTTCTTGAGCGCTCCAATTGACGGTTCTGGAGTTACTGGAGGTGAGACTTTACTTCAGAACTTGGCAAAACACCCCTCTACAGCAGAACACATCTGCATTAAATTAATAGAATTATTAGTTAATGACAATAAAAGATTACGTTCTGATCCATTAGTCACAGCCTGCAAAAATACATTTTTAGCAAATACAGGAGTTACGCGAAATAACGCATAGCAAGGAAATTCCTGACAGAATTTCTAACGATTCCCCATTTTTGCTGATAGATAGAGATATTTAATTTCGTTTGAGCGATTTTCAGAAGAACAAAAGCTCTCATGGAG
>JAGWWP010000030.1 GCA_018970325.1 Cyanobacteria bacterium REEB446
CATAGTATTTTTTCTTACGAAAAAATACTATGTATCAATAATCTGTGATAAAAATATTAGTTGTAGTTAAAAAATTCCTTTCTACTTTTCTCAATTATTGGTTTAATTTTTTAGTCCACTTTATTATGAATTTTACAGCAAGCAAGATTCACACCAGAAAGATAATGAAAATAATCTGAAAAAACAAATAGAGAAATCACTTAGCAGTCCAAACCGTTTTTTGCTCGGTTTAGAGAATCTAAAGGGCGAGCTGGTCGCTGTTGTGCCAGTAAACAAGGGAGGAGAAATGTCTTCCCCCGATTGCTATGTCATAGGAGAAATGATTTTTGATCAGCAAGCATGCAAAAACAGCAATTTAACAATACAAAAAATAATAAAAGCAGCTATTGCTGCTATCAGTGAAGAAGCACTTGCAGATACTAAAGAATTTAAAGCAACAGGGCATGATCATCTCCCTGATAAGCCTAAAATTAAATTAATAGGCTATGTGCACCTTAGCGATAATACCAAAATGTCAGCAACAGAGCTAGAAATCCAAGATACACTTGAGAAGTTAAATTTTAGCGATCATGGCAGGACCATAGAAACCGCTACATATATACCCTTTTCAAAGAAGGTCTGAAATTAATTGTTAAATAAACAATGAAAATCATCCATAACAAAATCTGCCTTCAAAGCTAATATCTCATCTACTGGCAGCGTCGAGGTCAGAGCCACCACTCTAGCTCCAGCATTAAGTCCAGCTAATATCCCAGATTTAGAATCTTCAAAAACCACACATTCTTGAGGCTTAAAACCAAGCTCATTAGCAGCTTTTAAATATATTTGGGGATCAGGCTTACTATTTTCTATCATGGTGTCATCTATGACTAAACTAAAGTACTTTCTCAGATTAGCTTTCTCTAAAGTAAATTCCACATTAACTGGTGGGGCAGAAGTTCCTATGGCTCTTGGTATATTAAGGCTATCTAAAAGATCTAAAAAATCTATTAATCCTGGTGCTGGTTTTATAGAATCCTGATAAAGCTCTCTGTAAATAAGTTCTTTTTCTTGAGCATACTCTTCGACTAATTCATCAGTCAAGCCGCTATCAAAGAGATTTAAAAGCCACTCTCTATTCGTTCTGCCATAAATTTTTTCAGCCATATCTTCATCTGCAAGATGAAAACCTTTACTAGAACAGAATTGTTTTAATGCCTTTTTATGAAACTCAGTATTATAAACAAGGACGCCATCCATATCAAAAATAACAGCTTTAATATCCTTGAAAATTTCCTTAAAGGTCTGGGAATGATTAATTGTACTCATATGGGAAAATAATAACTAATGCATGATTAAAAAAGTCAAAGTTTTAAATAAAGATGAATGCGAAAATATTTTCAGAATCATACTTGACCTAAAAAGCTTCTGGAAATTAAGAAACGAAGATGATCATCCATTTGAGCTGCCTAGATTCACTTTAGGAGCAGTCAGTTACATAGATGCCATAGGCTCCTACCCAAATTACCAAAAAGAAGCTGCTTCACAGAACCCTTTACTAGAAAAGCACTTAGGAGGTTTATACATAAAAGTCTTAAATGAACTAGAAAAGTCTACGGGGGTAGAGTGTGAATATTCTAAGACTAATGCTCTACCCGGCTTTCATATATTTGGTAGCGATATTTATTTCGAGGAGGAAGCTGGTAAATTTCATCACGATAGGCAAAATGAATTAATTGACTGGGGAGAAATAAGCTATGACCCGATAAAGAATCTCAGCTTTACTTTATCCATAAAACTTCCTAGTAGGGGAGCTGGATTAATATTACTAGGCGACCAAGTAGAAGTAGAAAATTCCTTTAAAGAAAATGAAGAAGACTGTCAAATTCTACAAGAAGTCATAGAAAATAGCTTTCAGATGAATACTATTTTCCAAACAAGAGATGATACGCATATAAATTTAAATGAACTTGAATTTATTAAATATGAAGAAGGTTATATGTTTATCCACTCTGGTAAATTTACACATGCGATGGCTCCAGCTATAGAAATGTCTCCAGAAGATATGAGAATTACACTGCAAGGCCATGGGATTTTAGATGAAAAAAGTAATAAATACTTAATTTACTGGTAGTCATTATTTTAGATAAATTCAATATAATATTCTGGTATTATTTTACATTGTAATTAAAATTTATGAGTATCACATCCCTCCTCAGCTTACCATTGGTTTTAACTTCCCAGTTGAGCCAAGTCCCCCCAGATTCAAATAAGGCGGTTGATTTATTACCTACTAATTCTGCACCGCTTATAAATATCTTAGAATCTTCCAAAAAGACTGATTGGCAACGCCAGCTATCTATGCCTATTAGCAAACCAGTGATTATTGAAACTGTAACTAGAAATGATTCTATAGGTTCAGGACTGTCTAAATTACCAAATGGCGAGCCAGTAGTTAATGATTATGGAGATACTTTTAGTTTTGGTGAGCAGTCTATAGAGGATCAGAATCTAGGGACTCAAACAGTAACAGGTTATAAGTTTCAAGCGAACTCAGATGCATACACTCCAACATCCCCCTCAAACCCTTCCTCTCAGGGAGCCGGAATAAATTCTGACAGTTCCTCTATTACTGTTTTTAGAGGCGAGATAAATCCTTCCAATAATCCTACTTATAATGGCATAAATCTTACAGCTATCGGAACAAATCCCACCGCTCTCAATGTTCAAAGATCTTTTCATAGAAATCTTAACTCTTTGGGGTTTAACACCAATCCAACCCCCCCATTATTTAATAAAGGTAATGGTCCTACGGGTATGTCAATTGGTTTAGAAAAAGGCATTTGCAGTCGAGATTTAAGTCCAAATAATCCGATCAATTTAAATGTTTGTGCTCAGGGTGAATTAGGACTAAGTTATCTTAATAACAGCGTTAAACCTTTCACTATTACTTCTGGATCAATACGTTTAGGCTTAGGAAATGAAGATACAAAAATTAGGCCTACTCCCCTAGGTCTGAGCTCTGATAACAAAGGCTGGCAAATTTACACACAGGCTACTGGGAACTGTAATATAAATGACCCTAAAGGGGTACTTAATCCAGATGAAAGTACAAATTCTCACTGCAATTTAACTGCATCTTTGGGAGTTCAAGTACCTTTAGGTGAACAATCACAGATAAGCCTAGAAACTAAAAAAAACTTAGCTGGGACACCTAGTTATAATGAACATTACAATACTAATGGTTTACCTGTCGAATTAAGAGTTAAACGTAAATTCTAAAATTTGTATCGAAGCCTTATAATTCCATATAAGCTATAATATTATATCTTAATGTTTACAAGCTTTCTTAAGTTCCTTAGAGGTAATCCCAACCAACAGATATTAAATGGTATTCAGCCAATAGTTGAAAAAATTAATGCTTTTGAAGAAAATATATCTAAATTAAGTGACACTGAACTGCAAGCTAAAACTGATGAATTTAAAATTAAAATTCAAGAAAAAATCAGTGCAACTCCTTTTCAGAAGCTGATAGAAGACGATGTACCTAAATTACCTGGGCAATTAAGAACCACTCATGATAAAGCTTTATCAGAGATATTAGAAGAGTTATTACCAGAGGCTTTTGCGGTATGCAGAGAAGCTTCCAAGAGAGTTCTTAAAATGAGACATTATGACGTCCAGCTCATTGGTGGTGTACAACTACATAGAACTGGCATAGCTGAAATGCAGACGGGTGAAGGTAAAACTTTAGTATGCACTTTACCTGCTTATTTAAATGCTCTCAGTGGTAGAGGTGTTCATATTATTACAGTAAATGACTACCTTGCTAAACGTGATTCTGAGTGGATGGGTAAACTCTTTAATTTTCTAGGATTAAGTGTAGGACTTATAGTTTCAGGAAAAAATTCTAAAGATAGGCAGATAGCTTATAGGTCAGATATTACCTATGGTACTAATAACGAATTCGGTTTCGATTATCTCAGAGATAATATGGCTAATGACATCACAGAGTGTGTTCAAAAAGATTATTATATGGCGATAGTCGATGAAGTCGATAGTATTTTAATTGATGAAGCTCGTACACCACTTATTATCAGTGGCATGCCAGACAGACGCAAAAAAGAAATCTACTTAGCGATGAATCAGTTATCCAAGCAGCTTAAAAAAACCACTAATGAAAAAGATCTTAGTGCAGAAGCTCATTACTTCGTAGATGAAAAAGCTAAAAATGCGATATTAACTGAAGCTGGAATTTTAAGAGCAGAGGAGCTACTAAAAGTAAATAACCTGTGGGACCCGGAAACCAATCTAGCTCACCATCTTATACAGGCTTTAAGAGCAAAAGAATTATTCGTTAAAGATACTGACTACATAGTACAAGTTAATCCTAAAACTACCAAAAAAGAAGTCGTTATAGTCGATGAATTCACTGGCAGATTAATGGAAGGAAGACGCTGGGGTGATGGTCTCCATCAAGCAGTAGAAGCAAAAGAGAATGTAGCGATTCAAGAAGAAACGCTTACCATGGCAAGCATCACTTTCCAAAACCTCTTCAGGCTATATCCTAAGCTAGCTGGTATGACTGGTACAGCTAGCACCGAAGCTGAAGAATTTAAAAAAATCTATAACCTTCATGTACTCACTATTCCAACAAATAGAGAATGTGCTCGTAAAAACTTAAACGATATAGTTTTAAAAACAGAGCTAGCTAAATTTTATTCAATTTTAGTGGAAATCATTGAAGCCTATAAGGTAGAAAGACCTGTTCTCGTAGGAACTACTAGCATAGAGAAATCTGAATTACTTGCAAGCATGCTAGATAGACCACTGTATGCGATGCAGATTCTTGAGACTAGAATTAAAAGATTTTTAAATCTAGCGAAAAATAAAAACAAAGAAAACCTTATCGATAAAGAGTTCTTAAAACTACTTGATAAACCAGGGAATATTACACTAGAAAAGGTTTCACCATATACAGTAAAACTCAGAGAGGATTTTCACGGTGAGGAGCTGAGCTTCGCTTTAGATACGATGTTGCAAGCCATTATGGTAGCTGAAGAGATTAAAAAAGGTATTAAGTTTTCTGTACTCAACGCTAAACACCATGAAAAAGAAGCTGAGATTATTAGGCAGGCTGGCAAACTTTCAGCTATCACTATAGCTACTAACATGGCTGGAAGAGGAACTGACATTATACTAGGTGGTTATAAATCCAATGATCACGAGAGCCCAGACTTTAATATAGTTAATTTAGAAGCCCAAGAAAAAGTGAAAAAACTTGGTGGATTATATGTCATAGGTACAGAGAGACACGAAAGCAGAAGAATAGATAATCAGCTCAGAGGTAGATGTGCAAGACAAGGCGACCCTGGTTCATCTAGATTCTTTTTATCATTAGAGGATAATTTAATGAGAATCTTTGGTGGAGAGAAGATGATAGGCATAATGAATATGATGAAAGCTGATGATGATATGCCGATAGAGGCTGGGATTATCACTGAAGCCATAAATAATTCACAGAAAAAAGTAGAATCCTATAACTTCGATGTCAGAAAGCATGTTTTACAGTATGACGACGTAGTAAACACACAGAGAGAAGTCGTTTACAGAGAGAGAAGAAAAATTCTTGAAGGTGCTGATATTCATGAAAATATTTTAAAAATGATTAAACTGCATATAGAGAATGATTTATATCAGTACATTAATCCTAAACTCCCAACAGAATTATGGTTTGATAACTCTAATGGTGAGCTGAGTTCAATAGATAAATTAACTGAACAGTTGAAAAATGATCTTGGTGAGCAGATATTAGAGGGGATAAAAATCAAAGACTTAGCAGAGCGAGGTTTTGAAGCATTAGAAGCAGGTTTACAGGAGACTGCTCTAAAAGCTTATAATGAAAAAGAAAATATTATAGGACTTGATAACCTTAAAGAAGCTGAAAGACAGATAATGCTGCATGTTATAGACTCTAAATGGGTTATGCACTTGCAGGCAATGGATTCACTTAAAGAAGGTATTCACCTTCAAGGGTATGGTCAGAAAGATCCTTTAATCGAATATAAAAAAGAAAGCTTTGATATGTTTGAAGATCTGCTACTTGATATTAAGAAGAACACTGTCAGTCTGCTATTCCATTCCCGCATAGTCGAAAAAGATCAGCACGAACATGAGCATGAAACAGCAGCTTAATTTAAGCGAAGAAGAATTTATCACTAAAGCTAGGGCTGGTGAAAAAATTATCAGTAATTTTGCTTGCCTGCTCTCAGACTTAGACACACCAGTTTCTACTTATGCTAAATTAAGCCAGCATTTTAAAGACTGTTTTTTGTTTGAATCAGTACTCGGTGGTGAAAAGCTTGGTAGATATTCATTTATTGGTGCAAATGCACTAAATAAATTCTCTTCATTTAAAACAGATGATTTTAGTCCTTATGATGAAATTGAAAATTTATTAGCGAATTATAGTTACCAAAACCAAAACCTGAACATCCAAGACACTGTCACTCACGATATTTCACAAGAATTAAAATTTTTCCATAAAGGCTTCGTCGGTTTCTTTTCTTTTGAGTCGACAGAAAGAATAGAACCCAGTTTAGATTTAAAAGAAAGTCCACTCCCTGAATATTTTCTCTATTTAGCAGGCAGTTTAATAGTCTTCGATCATGTCGAACAAAAACTCTACATCATCTCAAATTCACTGATAGAAGGCTTAGAGACTGAATATCTAAAAAATACTTATCAGAAAAATACTGAAGATATAAACCAACTGATCACAATCATCTCTGAAGAACATACTTTAGAGAAAATTAATGACACTTCTAGTAAAAATACTAAAGAGCTGGAAATCAGAAAATTTAAATCCAATAGCTCAGAAAAAGCTTTTAGAGAAATGGTTAAAAAGGCACAGGAACACATTCTCGAAGGAGATATCTTCCAAGTCGTGCTTTCACAGAGATTTTTCCTCGAAGCTGAGTTAGACGCACTCACGACTTATCGCTTGCTCAGGAGTCTTAACCCCTCACCATACCTTTATCTCTTCAATGTAGATCTCAGCCACTTAGATAAAGAGAGTTTCAGCATAGTAGGTTCTTCGCCAGAGATGTTAATTAAATCAGAGATTCTCGAAAATGAAAATGGTGAAAGTGAAATATGGGCAGAACTTAGACCTATCGCTGGTACCTACAAAAGAGGAAAAAACGCTAGCGAAGATAAAATACTCACTGAAAAACTTTTAAAAGATACTAAAGAAATAGCAGAGCATGTGATGCTAGTAGATCTTGGTCGAAATGATCTAGGCAGGGTCTGCGAAAACGGCACTATCCATCTAGCTGAAAACATGGTGGTAGAGAAGTATTCACACGTATTACACATAGTCAGCTCGGTGAAAGGGAAACTTAAAAAGACTATTAATAGCATAGCCTTACTTAAAGCCTGCTTCCCTGCTGGCACCCTAACTGGAGCCCCTAAGATTGAGGCGATTAAAATCATTTCCAGATTAGAGAATGAAGCCCGCGGCCCTTACGGTGGCTGCATCGGCTATATTAATTTAGATGGCACTATAAATGTAGCGATTATGATAAGAACTATTATCCTTGAAAAGCATCAAGCTTCCATACAATGTGGTGCTGGTATAGTCGCAGACTCTTCTCCTGAATCTGAGTATCAAGAAACTTTTAATAAAGCACGAGCATTGATGGAAGTCTTATCCACACTAGCTTAAAAGAATGAAGACTCTCCAATTAAAACAGTACTAGATTAAACCCAATTTAGTGAAAAGCACTACAGCAGCAGTCTCAGCCCGAAGAATTCTCTTTCCAAGACTAATGCCTTTAAACTCTGTCTTTTCTAAAGCCTCTACTTCTTCTATACTCAAACCACCTTCTGGTCCAATTAAAAGAGAGACTTCCTTCATACTTGCAGGGATAGCAATATTAAGGGGGACTTCACTTAAAGAAAGCCTCTCTGAGCCAAAAAGCTTAATAGTGTCTTTATCAACTTTCTGATTCATTCTAATTAAATCTTCAAAGCTAATTACTGGATTCAATTTCGCAAACACAGCTCCCCCACACTGTTCAGTCGCTGATTCAATGATTTTCAAGATTCTTTCTTGATAAGAGTGTTCCCTTAGTTTCCTTAGATATTTTTTCTGGCTCAATTTAAAAAAGACTGGAGTAAATTCCTGAACTCCGAGCTCACAGAGCTTTCTTAACATTAATTCAAAATTTTCATTTTTAATAATCGGCACATAAAAATTCACATGAGTATCAAGCTCTCTAGGACTCTGTTTCACTCTCACTATTTCAAAGTCTAATTTTTTTAATATTTTGCTACCAATTTCAGTAAGTAACCTTACTTGATAAATATTACGAGAAAAACCATCTATTAATTCAATATCATTATGAGCTTCATCCTCAGGATATCTTAAAACTTTAATAAGTTGATGAATTAAATTTTGTTTTTTGGTGGTTATAATCTTATTAGATAAATCAATAAGATCGTCTTCTTTGTTTATCGCAAATCTGTAAGCTCTAACCATAATAACTGAAAAATCATATTACTATGCTTGACATCAAAAAAATCAGACAAAACCCAGATTTAATAAAAGAATTACTTTCTTTACGAAATCCTCACTATGCAAAGATTCTAAATGAACTGCTAGAAATAGATAAGCAGTATCGAGAAAAACTTATCGAAAAAGAATCTTTAGAGGCAGAGCGTAACATGCTCAGCAAGCTTGTTGGTGAGAAAAAATCTAAAGGTGAAAATACTGACTCTGAAAGAGAATCATTGAATAGTATAAAAGAAAAACTAAAAGCGATTAATGGGCTAGAACCCATTTTAGCTGAAAAACAACAAGAATTTTTACTAGAACTTCCGAATATACCAAGCTCAGACACACCTTACGGCAAAGATGAGAATGATAATAAATTTATCATGGAGTGGGGGACTAAGCCCAGCTTCAGCTTTCAGCCACTAGAACATAACGACCTAGGAAATGCCAATCAAGAACTAGATTTCGAGAGGGGAGTTAAATTAAGTAAAAGTAGATTTACCGTCATCGCTGGTAAATTAGCTAAATTAGAACGAGCTTTAATTAATTTCATGTTAGATAAAGCTACAGAAAACGGTTATCAAGAGTATAGCTTACCTGTAATAGTCAACTCTGATTCCCTCTACGGGACAGGAAATTTACCTAAATTCAAAGATGACCTTTTTAAAATAGAGGGTGAAGAGCTTTATTTAATTCCGACAGCAGAGGTTCCTCTGACTAATCTTCACCGTAACGAAATTCTCAAAGAAGAACAGCTACCATTGAGAATGACAGCTTACACTCCTTGCTTTAGATCAGAAGCAGGTTCAGCGGGTAAAGATACACGTGGCATCATTAGACAGCACCAGTTTAATAAAATAGAATTAGTCATTCTCTGTAAAGAAGAAGAGGCTATAGCTGAACATGAAAGGCTTACGAACAACGCTGAGTCTATTCTTCAAGCCCTAGAATTACCTTACAGAAAAGTTCAGCTCTGTGCTGGAGATTTAGGCTTCAGTGCAAGTAAGTGCTACGACTTAGAAGTCTGGTTTCCGAGCCAAGAAAAATATAGAGAGATTAGTAGCTGTAGCTGGTTTTCAGATTTTCAAGCAAGAAGAACACAAATAAGATTCAAACGCACTGACGAATCAGGTAAATCAAAGAATGAATTCGTTCATACTATTAATGGTTCTGGACTAGCAGTAGGTAGAACATTAGCTGCGATTATGGAAAATTATCAAACCGAGGATGGAGAGATAATAATACCTAAAGCCCTTAGACCTTATCTGAAGCAGAGTTCTCTAGTTTAAATTTTATTAACAAAAAATTTTAATCTAACAGGATTCTTAATTCCTTGTTAATGTTTAAAGTGTATTTATATCAACATGATGAATGGTGGAGCTGACATTTTAGATTTAGATGAAGTAATAGAAGTAGTTCTTGTAAATGCACAAGAGAGATCAGAAGAACCTGTAAGCTTCTGGAAAAAGACATTTGAAGATTCACATATTGCATTAGGAGTTATCCAGAGCTAACCCCACTCGGAAGAACTACTGATATAATTAGGCTCATGCCTAAACACTACTTGAGCGTAAACGATCTCAGCAAAGATGATTTATACAATTTATTAAACCACTCAGCAGAATTAAAAGCAGAGCTGAAAGCAGGCCATGATCATTCTCATCTGCTTAAAGGTAAATCGATTGGAATGATTTTTGAAAAACCTAGTCTTAGGACTAGAATTAGCTTTGAAGTAGGTATTAGCCAACTAGGAGCGCATCCAGTTCTTCTTAACGCTCAAGAAATTATGATCAGTGGTAGAGAAAGCCGCTATGACGTCGCAAGAGTTATGTCACAGTACTTAGATATGCTAATGATAAGAACTTTTGGACACGACGTAGTCGAAGAGATCGCAGAACACAGCTCTATTCCAGTAATTAATGGATTAACAGATTTAGAACATCCTTGTCAGACGCTTGCAGACTTACTTACAGTTAAAGAACACTATGGAACACTAGATAATCTTAAAATAGCTTATATCGGAGATGGTAATAACACTGCTCGAAGTCTTATGCTAGCTTGTACTAAGCTTGGAATAAAAATCTCTATAGCTTGCCCACTTGGCTATGAGCCAGGAAAAACTTATGAATCAGAGTTTACTCATGTCTGCCACGGTGTCGGCGAAGCGGCTAAAGATGCTGATGTCATCTACACCGATGTCTGGTCTAGCATGGGGCAAGAGAAAGAAGCACAGCTTCGTAAAGAACGCTTTGCTGGATATCAAGTAAACACTGCTCTACTTCAAGATTTCGCTAAACCTACAGCGATAGTTCTGCACTGCCTTCCAGCCCATAGAGGTGAGGAAATAACAGCAGAGGCTCTTAAAAATCACGAGTCTACTATTTTAAGACAGGCTGAAAACCGCTTGCACACACAGAAAGCGATTATGTTATCACTTAGAAATTGAGACCGCTCGCAATCTTTAATGGCACTTGGCACTGTTGCCTTAATCTCTACGTTTTATGTCTATCTGACTCTCAGGAGCTAGATCTAAAACCGTTAGCTTAGTATTTTTATCTAAAGAAGCTTTGATATCTACATTAGAATTATTTGCTAAAAGAATAATATTAGATTTACTTACGGAAAGATTTACACCAAGAACGTAAGTGAAAATAGAAAACTTATCACCATTCACCATCTCAACAGTAATAGAACTGTTACTTGGCAAAAACTCCATGTAGACTTCATTTAAATCATTCTGCATAATTATGTTTAAATTCAATGCTGATTTTAGAAGACCACCACTAAGATACACTTGAGCTCCCTCTGCACCTAGAATCATCTCCCGAACATCAAGTAAGTCATTATGATCTATAGCAAATCTCCCTTCTTCATTTAGAAAAAAGATCTCATCTAATTTCTCTGGGAAGAGTTGAAAAGATTTAGCACCTAAATTTACATCAATCAACTTCAGGTCATACTCTTCTGCAAACTCCTTAATTTTATCTACATTATTTTTTGCAATTGAACGAGTATGAGGTGAATAAGGATGCTTCCGAAAAGTTTCTAAATTAAGCTTAAGTGATTTATTTAGACGAACAGTTAACATATTCGCTAAAACTATCTCAGGTAAAGTATTTACGGACTCTTTAACTTTTTCAAGATTAATAATTTGATCTTCATTACCATCTAATTTATCTAACAAAAACTCAAGATCAACAATAAGATTCTGGGAATATTTATTATCTTGCATCAAGCTATCCCAAAAGCTCACAGCTTCTCGATAATCTCTATCGTAAATTCCAAGATGTATTTTACCATCAGGTTTTTCTAGAACCATTTTCGTAGATATCTGCTTAAAAGGGTATTTCTCATCAGCTTTTTCATCCCATGCTTGAGAGTCAGCTTGCTCGGCAATTTCGATTAAATTTTCAAAGATAGATTTAACCGATTTAGAATTCATAAAGACAATATCAGCAATGGAAATTAAGCATAGCTTAAGGAAATAATGAAATTCCTTAAATCATCAATGACAGGAATGTTAAAATCATAATCTTATGCTTCTTCAGGCTACAGATCTTACTGTTAATTTCGGTACTCACCAAGTTCTGAGTGGAGTAAACCTGAGAATCACCAACCAAAGCAGAATTGGGCTTATCGGCGTCAATGGTGCAGGTAAATCGACTTTACTAAAATGCCTGACCCAAGAAATGATACCTCAACAAGGCAGTGTAACTGTCTCCCCGCACGTACATATACAATGCTTAACACAGAATCCTGAATTAACAGCAACTAATACCCTTAAAGAAGAGCTTTATGGAGTATTTACCGAAATTATCGCATTTAAAGAGGAAGAAGCTGAGATATTAAATAAGCTGGAGAATCTCTCTGGTGAAGAATTTGATGAAGCAATACTTAGATTAGGTTTCCTGCAAGAAAGACTGGAACACTTAGATGTCGGACGCATAGACGAAAAAATAGGTCGAATGATAACTGGCTTAGGATTCAGCCTAGAAGAGCTAGATAGACCAGTAGGCAAATTCAGTGGTGGCTGGCAAATGCGTATTAATTTAGCCAAAGTCCTTTTACAAGAAGCAGATGTAATATTAATGGACGAGCCGACTAACCACTTAGATATGGCTGCCTGTGAATGGCTTGAAGATTTTTTAAAAAATTATCCCAAAGGTATACTGGTCGTTTCCCACGATAGAAGATTCTTAGATGAAGTCGTTACAGAGATAGCTGAATTAGAGAGAGGCAAACTCACTATGTATTCAGCGAACTACACTCAATATCTAGAACAGCGTGAGGCTAACCGTGAAAGGCAGGCCGCTGCAGCTGAAAGACAGAGAAAAAGTTTAGAAGAACAAAGAGCATTCGTGGACAGGTTTAGAGCAAGTGCTACGAAAAGCACACAGGCAAAAAGTCGTGAAAAACAGCTCGCTAAAATCGAAATTATAGAAGCCCCTAAAGGTGAACTCAAAAAATTATTCTTTAAATTCCCATTCCCAAATCCGAGTGGTAGAGAAGTTCTAAAAATTAGCAACCTCGCTAAAGCCTTTGGTGATCATAAATTATTCTCAAAAGTAAACGCAGATATAGAGTGGAGCAAAGAAGAGCCTCAGCGTATTTTTATATTAGGGGAAAATGGCTGTGGTAAAACCACATTATTCAAAATACTAATGGGCTTAGAAGCACCTACTGAAGGCTCTATCTCTTTTGAGGAAAGAGTTATCCTAGGTTACTATGCACAGCATCAGCTTCAGATACTAGACCCAGAGAAAACTGTATTAGAAACATTAGAAGAAGCCATGCCACCAACGCAGCGTGGAGAGATCAGAAGCATACTAGGACGCTTTCTCTTTAGTAATGATCAGGTATTTAAGAAAGTAGGTCTTATTAGTGGTGGTGAAAAAGGTAGATTAGCGATGGCTAAATTAATGGTGACAGGTCCGAACACCTTATTACTCGACGAACCCACTAACCACTTAGATATGCCATCTCAAGAAGCGGTAGAGAACGCTCTATCAAGCTATGAAGGAACTGCCATTTGCATATCGCATGATCGATATTTTATTAATAACCATGCTACACAAATCTGGGAATTTAATAATGGCAGAATGATAGTCTTCAAAGGCTGTTATGCAGATTACCTTAAAAAAAGAAAAGCCCTGATCGAAGAATCTAGGTTAAAAGCTGAAAAAGAAAATACTAAATCTTCTAGCACCATCAATGAAGAGCAGATACCAGCAGGCTTACAACACATACAAAAGCGTAAGCAATCTAAGGATGAGCAAAAACGATTAAAAAATTTAGAAAAGAATTTAAAAAATCTTGAAGCTCAAAAAGAAAATTTAGTGAAGGAACTCGCTAATCCAGATACAGCGAAAGACTTCGTTGCTCTAGAAAAACTGACGAAAGAGCTAGAAACTATCGAAACTAAAATAGCTGAAACCTCTAATGAGTGGGAAGGTCTAGCAAAAAAAGTGGAAATTTAAGCATGCTCGTCACTCAAGAAGATCTTATTTTATCAGCAGAAAAAGAACTAAAAGAAACTTGGGAAAAATTCGAAGAAATTCGTAATCATAACCAAATAAAAGTCTTAAAAGCATTTCAAACAGTAGGCATTCAGAATGTACACTATGGGTGGGTAACTGGTTACGGCTACGATGATCTTGGCAAAGATAAACTAGATGAGCTTTTCGCTACATGCTTCAACACAGAAGCTGCGATAGTTAGAAACCAATTAGTATCTGGCACTCACGCTATTAGCTGTGCTGTATTAGGAAATCTCTCATCTGGAGATGAACTGGTGGCCGTTACAGGTAAGCCCTACGATACCTTAAATAGTGTGTTTCAGAGTTTTCAAGAAAAATATAAAATCAAATACCTTGAAGGTAAAGATAAACTATCACCTAACACTAAAGTCGCTCTGATACAGAGATCTAGGGGTTATGAATGGCGAGACAGTTACACCTTAACTCATATTAAAACCCTTATTCAAGAAATAAGATTAAAGTCTCCTTCAGCCGTTATTTTCGTAGATAACTGCTATGGTGAATTCACTCAGAAATTAGAGCCTACTGATATCGGTGCTGATATTATGGCTGGCTCTTTAATTAAAAACCCTGGTGGTGGCATAGTCGCAGCTGGTGCTTATATAGCTGGCAAAAAATCATGCGTAGAAGCCGCTGCTGATGTATTAACAGCTCCTGGAATTGGCATTCACGGTGGCTGTAACTTTGACCAAAATAGACTAATGTTACAAGGTTTTTTTCTTGCACCATCAGTAGTCTGTGAAGCATTAAAGGGCATGAGCCTTGCAGCCAAAGTTTTCTCAGATGCAGGACTAGAAAGCATCCCAGAATACTCTGCTGACCGAAATGATGTGATACAAGCTATTAAGTTTAATGATCCAGAAAAATTAATTAAATTCTGTGAATTAGTACAGAAAAATAGTCCAGTAAATTCCATGTTCAGTCCAATTCCAGCTGACATATCAGGATATCCAGATCAAGTCATTATGGCATCTGGCTCTTTTGTAGAAGGTTCTAGTATAGAACTTTCAGTAGACGGTCCCATGCGCCCCCCTTATATAGCGTATTTCCAAGGAGGATTAAGTTACGCACACACACGGTTCGTAATTAGTGAAATATTAAAATACATTTAAAGAAACCCTGTTAGCAAGAATCTCATCAATTTGACGCTGAACAAAAGGATCTCTCTGAGTAGAACTAGTAATAGAATTTCGACTATTCTCAATCACTTGAATAGAATTTTCTAAATTATTTCTTCTTGCTTGTAAGAGTTCAAGTTTTTTCAGATCTAATTTATCACCCTTAGACAATTCATCCATTATGAGTACTGTATAAGAATCTAATCTGGATTGATAATCACCAAGTAGCTTTTGTTCACGGTCTTGCTTAGTTTCAAACTGTTTCAGTGGTGCACTTAGTAAAGTTTCTAGCATTCTATCCATAGAAGCTAGATGATTAGTTTGATCAGCCTCAACATTAATGCCTAAAAACTTACCGAGCTTAGAAATTTTCTGAGCTGAAGATTTAAATTCAGAATCATTAAATCTATTATTCGGATCAAGCAGCTTTCTTTGAAGGTTATTATGCTGTTTAAAATCCTGTAAACCCTCTAAAGCTTGGTCTGATTCAAGGATCTCGAAAAATTGAATAGCACTCCTTTTATCTATTTTATAATCTTGAATTAAGCTAAAGCTCAAACCCAAAATCGGTAAACTTTCCTCAGAATGATTAGCTGCGGCTTTCATCTGATCTGCAAGCTTCTCTTGTAAACCTATATTTAATAAAGAAATGCTAGACTGATTATTTTTTAAAATATCTAAAACTTTAACTGCAATATTAGCACTAGCTAATTCAGCATACCCAACTGCTATTTCTGAAGATAATTTAGAATCCAAAAGATAACGCAAAAACTGTTTTTCTTGCTGAGAACTTAAATCAAGCTCAAATCCACTATCTAACGCATGAACCTTTGAGACAGCACCTCGCTGAGCAAAATGAACAAGAATTTTCGTAAATAAAAGATCTTCATGTAACTTATCATCAGAATCTACCAGATATTTAAAAAATCTATCTTGATTAGCCTGACTCAGACCAGTCACTAAGTATTTATTATTCTCTAAATAAGAATATTTATCAGAAACAGCTTCAAGTGCAAATAAATCCAAATAAGCCTTAGCAAAATCAGCAGATAATTTATTATCAACTAAGTAATTAAAAAACTTTTGCTCTCCATCTATATCCAAACCTAGACCACGACTACTCTCCAACATCATAATCTTCTCAGAATCACCTTCCTGAATAAATTTAGATAAATTATCAGCGTAAACTAAGTCTAAATAAGACTTATTATCATCATCAACTAAATATTCCAATAAAGTCTTCTGGTTATTTCTGTCGTAAGAACTTATTAAGTATTTATTATTCTCTAAGTAAATTAATTTTTCAGGCTCTGATTCTGCATTAACTAAGCCTAAATAAGCATGAGTAACATTCGCAGAGACCTTATTATCCATAATATAATTCAAAAGCTGTTTTTCTTGTACTTCATTTAAAAGTGATACAGAAGTTTCTTCTAGTATATTTAATTTAGAAAGCAGAGAGAATGTTTCAGGCTGCTTTTGATTAATTACAGCGTTTTCATCAGCTAAATAATCCAAGACCTTCACTTGCGCAGAAGCACTCAGTGAGCTAATAAAATACTTATTATTATCAATAAAATCTAATTTATCAGTATCCGCTCCAGAATTAAGTAAACTCGAGTATGTTTCAATAAAACCCAAAGATACATTATCATCTAAAAAATAATTTAAAAATCTCTCTTCCTGTTCCAGACTTAAATCTAAATCACCTACTCTTAATAAAACACCTAGACGATCAGTATCCTGATTTCTTAATAAAGCTATTAAAGTATCTGCAAAAGCGGTATCATCTTTAGTTAAATTATCTGAATCCAGTAAACAATCTAGGACTTTATCCTGAATAACCCTATCCAAAGAGCTAATCAAGTATTTATTTTCAGATAAATATTTAAGTTTTTCATCATCAGCACCTGAGCTTACGACATCAAGGAAAGTATCTATTAAACTAACTGAGACATTAGCATCAGATAGATAATCTAAAAACTTCTCTTCCTGTTCTGAACTAAACTCAGTTTCACGATTTTGTTCTAGAAGGTTTAGTTTAGTTAAATCACCACGCCTCGCTAAGCTTAGATAAGTGCTAGCAAAAGAAGCATCATCTTCAGTAAAATCTGCAGATTCTGTAACATAATCAAAAACTTTTTTCTGTAATTCTTTATCTAATTCTGAAATTATAAATTTATTTTCGGCAAGAAAATTAAGCTTACTAGGGTCAGCATTAGATTTAACTAAATCCAGATAAGTTTTAGCAAAATCCACAGAAACGTCTTTCTCGATTAAAGCTGCTCTCCACTGATTTCTAGTTTCCACATCCATCTCAACTAAATTACCTTGAATTAAGAGATTTAATTTTGTTGTATCTCCCTGCTTCACTAAAACATCAGATATATCTGAGAAAGAAAGATTGACCCCAAGACGATTAATAGATAATGACTCCAGCAATTTATCTATCTGCATTTGATCAGCGGTATTTGTTATTGAGAGATATTTTAAAAATAAATCCTCTTTTCCATCCCCTAATACACGCTGACGCACTAGATCTAAAACCTCTATACCTTTTCCATCACCATTTTTAATAAAGGTAAGCAACTTACTTGTAAAACCAATATCATTCTCCGTCAAGTCGTCAGAATCTATTAAATATTCCATGACCTTCTTCTGCTTAGCTTCATCTAAACTAGAAATGATGTATTTATTAAGCTCAAGAAAATTAATTTTATCCTCATTAGCTTCACCCATAACTAAATCTAGATAAGCATTTGTAACTGTACTTGAAACAGCCTCATCATCAATATAATCCAGAAATTTATCTTCCTGATTTGAATTTAATTCAATGTCACGCACTTTATCTAAAAGCTCTATCCCCTTATCATCACCTAATTCTAGTAAATGAAGTAATTTTTCTGTAAAAGCAAGATCTAAATTTGTCAAATTCCTATCATCTTGTAAAAAATCAAATATTTTATTCTGTGTGAGTTCATCATACTTAGAAATAAGATATTTATTCGTTTCAATAAAATTCAACTTCTCCTTATCTTGAGTAAACATTTTTAGATAACTCTGAGAAAGCTGCACTGATATTTCATCATCACTTAAATAATTTAAAAGCTGAAGTTCTTGATCTGCATTTAAATCTAATTTACGCCCTTGTTCTAGAATATTTAATTTATCGAGTTCTCCATCTCCAGCAAGATTTAAAATAATCTGCGCAAAGAGTATATCTTGCTCTGTAAGCTTATCTTTATCAAGTAAACTCTGCAAAATCTTAGTTTGAGCTTCACCATTACAAGCTCCAATTAAATCTTTATTTTGCTCAAGAAAATCTAACTTTCCTTGACTTTCTCCAGACTCTAGAATATCAAGATAGGCATTAGCAATATCAGAATCGATCCACAAATAACTAATAAGTTGCTTTTCTTGAGCAGCATCTAAATTTAGATTTTTCGTTTTATCTAAAACGGTTAATCTATCTCTATCACCGGTTTCTATAAAATGCTGCATACTAGTTACCTTAAGTAAATCATTTTCAGAACTATTCGCCGAGTCTAGTAAACAAGTCAGTATTTTCTTTTGATCATTTTCCAGCATTCGAGAAATTACATACTTATTAGCCTCTAAATAAGTTAGCTTTTCTACATCACCAGTAGAGCTAGCTATATCTATAAAGCTTTCTGCGACACTCACTGAAATTGACTGATTTAAAATCAAGTCAAGGAATTTACTCTGATCATCCTCTGTTAAATTAAGTTCACGACCATTAACTAAGACCTCGACTTTATCTCTTTGCTCTGCTTTAATTAAATCCATTAAAGCCTTTGTGAAAACAGTGTCATCTTCTGTTAAGTTATCAGTATCCAGTAAAGAGACTAAAATCATCTGCTCATCAGTGGTATCTTGAGCAGAAATTGTATACTTATTATTTTCTATAAACTCTAATTTTTCCTGCTCTACACCAGTAGTAACAGCTGTCAAAAAGACATCGGCTAAACTTGCAGAAATATCAGAATCTAGAAGATAGTCCCTGAGCTGAGCCTTGGATTCATCATCTAAATCCATTTCACTAGCTTTATATAAAATTGCCAATTTCTCTTGATCATTTTGCTGTTCTAATAATTTAGCAATTTGTGTAAAATACGAATCAATAGCTAAATTAATATCAGGAATAGACTCACTGACCTCTATCTTAGAATCAATCAGAGACTGAAGAACGCACATTTCGTCTTCCACTGAAGTAAGATTCCCTGAGTCATTGGGCTCCTCTAAAATTAGAGTAAATTCCTCATCAACCAACAAATCTACAACGGGTTCAGAAATTACAGGCAAAGGCTCAGCCACATTCCCTGAAATCACAGATTCAACACCAGTGTAGAGAGAATTTTCAAACTCATCTAATACATAACTATTCGAATACTGAGCATCGTTAAGACCGATGCCCCCAATATTTATATCCACACTTAACACACTCCGAATTTATTAAAGCAAAATATCTTTAATAAATCATTAATGAATTACGATCTTAGATGATTGAATTGAGTTAAATATCTACATTATCTGTAAAGCCTTCATTATTTGCATACGTTTAATTGAAAATTCATTTGCCCGCTTAAGTATCTCCGCAAGATTATCCTCATCCGATTCGATAGTCTTGCCATCTTTTAATAATCGTTGATTAGAGGAAGATAATAATGCCCAAGCCTTCTCAGACCATTCTTTTGGGTCACTAAGGCCAAGCTTAATATATTTTATAAAAAGCCTCTCAAAGCGATTGACATAAATACCACTACCTGTAACTGGACTCACTATAAAATTAATATCATCGCTACCTTCAGTTTCATCTAAAATATGTTGATTAAATTTAACAGCTTTTTCCTTACAATTATTCAGTAATTCTTCATCCTGAGCAATAGCTACATACCCCTCTGAAATTAAAATCATCACAGCCTGTACTAAACTCTTCATCGTGACTTTGTCTTCCTGAAGTAAAATCTCTAATTCTGATAAAGAGAAGACCTGATGTTTAGCTAAGGCGGCCATTAAAGGAGTAAAGATCGCTTCTTGAATATTCGCTCCAACAATACTACTCTTGACCTTAGAATTCACATCATCTTTATTTACTACCAGTAAAATACGAATTTTCCTTAATTCCTTTAACTGCTCCTGTGCAGAAAGCTTTCTAGCACCCTTAACCCAGTAATCACGCCTAAACTGCCTATTTACAATAAAATCACGCACCGATTCACGGAAATCATCATCAGGAATCTCTTTTAGAAAATTTTGCTGTTCTTGAGTTAAATTCAAAGCACTAATATGATCAGAATAAGAAGCAGAACAAGCAAAACTTAATTTAGCAGGCTCAAGTAGTTTAACCATTTCAGCAAAATAAGTCGGTCGCCAATCACGATTAAAATACTCATGTGCAAGGTAACGCTGATTTTGCCCCTTTATTCTCTTTAATTTATCTACAATTGATGGATTCGCTCTCAAGAAACCTGGATTCACTTCCAAGAATGAACTGACAAAATTAAATGCAGCATCAACTCGTGACAGGATGCCGCGCCCTGGTGCAGCCATAATTTCAGCGTGTTCAGAAAGGAGATGACGAACTGGTGCCATTGCTGACCAGCCTGGCTGAGTATTATAACTAATATACAGAACTCCACCCACATTTAGCTTCCTGCGAAGAAAATCTACGATAGTCGCTTGATTTTCTTCCGAAACCCAGCTCCAGATACCATGCAAGCCAATAAAATCAAAATTCGGCAAATCATCTCTAGAACAGAAAATCTCAAAAGAATCGTCATAAAGCTTAGTTTCAGCTCCAGAAATCGAAGCTAAATCTTGAGCAAACGCTGCCTGAGATGGATTAAAGTCCGTACCATACCATTGAATACTAGACCCAGCTGCATGAATACTGACGGAAAGTCCTTGCCCAAAACCGAGTTCACAAGCCGTAGAAAAGCTAGGATAAACTTGGCCAGAAAACAAAAAAGCTAATTTTGCCGCTAATGGATTCAGTTCCGGGTAATATCCGAATGTATAACCAATATCAGCAATATATCCAGCAGTCCAATCCGACATAATAAAGATCATGCCCCAAAAAAACATAAAATTTTCAATTCGCAAGAATATATGAGAAAATGGATAATGCCTTGATAGTAGCAGAAAATATATCCAAATCCTTTTACGAAGCTGATGAAAGAGTTCATCTAGTATTTAGTCACCTTAGTGTAAAAATCGACCCTGGTAGTTTTACTATTATTTTCGGAGCTAGTGGCTCAGGAAAATCAACTTTCCTCAATTTAGTCAGCGGCATAGATACAATTGACACTGGCTCACTATTAGTCGGGGACTTAGATTTAGCAAAGATCTCAGAAAACGAGAGAACTTTATTTAGAAGAAAGAATATCGGTCTTATATTTCAAAGCTATAACCTAATACCCACACTTACTGTAGAGGAAAATATTTTATTCCCTCTTGAATTAAATGGAATAAACACCCCAGAAAATATAGAATTTACACTAGCTATGCTCAAAACAGTAGGCTTGATTAATCGATTAAAAGATTTCCCAGAAAAGCTTTCTGGTGGTGAACAACAACGAGTTGCTACTGTAAGAGCACTTGCTCATAAACCTATATACCTACTTGCAGATGAACCTACTGGGAACCTAGATCAAGAGACAGCTGAAATAGTAATGAATCTCATTCAAACCCTCAGAGTGGAATATAAACCGACTACCATATTAGTTAGCCATGATCAGAATCTTAAAAGATATGCTGATCGGGTTTTATATCTAGAGAACAAGCATTTCATATCTCTAGAGCACATTTAAAGGGAAAACTCTGCTTTGTTAACTAAATCACTATATCTTTCAAGTATTAGATTCTTAACTAAAAACATCTGGCAGTTCGCCTCTTTAATAACTGGCATAGTTCTTTCTGTAGCAATTATTACAGCCACGGACTTAGCTATAGAATCTGCTAAAAAATCGTTTGAGCTTTCGACTGAAATTATAAATGGTAAAGCTACTCACCATATTATTAATAATGCAGGAAAAGTAGATGAAGAGCTGGTTATAAATTTAGAGAATAAATATAAATTAACGGTAACTCCAGTTATAGAAGGTTTCGTCACTAAGAATAATCGTTTACTCAAGGTGATTGGTATAGATCCCTTTGGTGATATAGATTTTAGAAGTATTTTTAAAGAGTTCAATTCCAGAAAGCAATATAATCCATCAGCTTTTATTAATAAGCTAGAAGGTTTTTTCACAACAAAGCATACTGCAGAGAAATTTAGAATTCTGCCTGGTGATCCTTTGCTGATAGATCAAAATGACGAAACCTATCACCTAAAGCTTTACGGCATAATTGATTCAGACAACGCCCCAGCAAGTGCATCCCTTGACAACTTACTGTTCATGGATATTTCTACTGCTCAAGAATTATTAAAATTACAAAACTATATAAGCAGAATAGATTTAATCTTGAAGCCAGAAGAAGAGAATGAGTTGAAAAACATACTCTTCGCTATAGATCCTAGCTTAGTTTTAATTAAATCCTCAGAACGCAATCAAGCTCAAGAGTCCATGACTAAATCATTCAATGCTAATCTTAGTGCTCTAAGTCTTTTAGCTATGTTAGTTGGCATTTTTTTAATTTATAACACCATGACATTTGCGGTTCTTCAGCGTCGCAAAATATTTGGCTTCCTCAGAACAATCGGCGTGAGTCAAAAAGAAATTTTTTCTTTAATAATATTTGAATCACTGCTATTTGCGATAATCGGTTCACTGATAGGCATAGGATTAGGCTACCTACTTGCAAATGTTCTGTTAAGTTTTATCGTAAGAACTATTAATGATCTTTATTTTGTTTTACAAGTAAGCCAAATACATATCAGTAATATCACATTTCTCAAGGCTGGATTAATAGGTGTATTTGCCGCATTATTATCTGCACTAGTACCAGCCTACGAAGCTAGTAACAGTCCAGTTACTAAAGTTATAAAGAATATAGACATTGAAGAGACAGTCAAAAAATATCTGCCCAAGTTAAATATCGCAGGCTTAATTTTAATTTCTTTATCACTATTATTATTTTTGATTTTTGAAAAAAATATCTCAGCTTGCTTTTTTGGCTTATTTATAATGGTTATTGGATTTAGCTGCTTCATACCATTTCTTACTTATCATAGCGATTATATTTTAGAGCCGCTTTATAGAAACACTTTTGGATTAGCTTCTTTAATATCACTAAGAAGTCTTAAAAAAAATCTTAGTCGTAACGCTATAGCGATTGCAGCACTGACAGTAGCTATCTCTCTCTACCTTTCACTAGATATCGCCATCAATAGTTTCCGAAACACTGTAGAAGACTGGCTTTCAGCTTCTTTATTTGCAGACATTTATATATCCACTCCCAAACAAGTGTCACACCGCAATCATCTAACACTGAGTAATAAAGTAATAGAATTCACCAAAACCTTTCAGACTGAAGACATAATAGGTATTAGTGAATATCACCTGCGAGATGTAATAGGTGAACATGGCTCTACTAGAGTTGCTAGTATAAATTCTCTGCCTATCGTAAAAAATTCTTTTACTTTCAATGAGTCTATTAAAGATATTTGGAACAAGTTTGATAAAGGGCAAGGTCTTATAGCTTCTGCTCCTTATGCCTATAAACATAAAATTAAATGTAATGATAAAGTAAAACTTCATACAGATAAAGGATTACAGACATTTACCATTTTAGGAATCTTTAGCGATTACAGTTCAGACCAAGGTCTTTTAATGATGCATCAAGACCTATATCGCTCACTATGGGAAGATCCTAATTTAAGCTCGCTCGGCATTTTCTTAAAAGAGTCTACCGAAACCGAATTAGAGAAGCCTCAGGAAAATAGAATTCATCTACTCATAAATAAAAAAAATAATCCAAAACTAGATAAAATAAAAACTTATATTGAAGCTTATAAAATCAAAGCTGCTGAAGAAAGCCTTTCTCCGACTTTCTTTGATATACGCTCAAACAAAGAACTTCTCAAAGAATCTTTAGAGATTTTCGATAGAACATTTAGAGTAACATCAGCCTTAAAAATCATCGCAGTGATAGTAGCAGCTTTTGGCATATTCAGTGCTTTACTCTCCTTGATTATTGAAAGAGAAAAAGAATTCGCTCTTTTAAAAGCTTTAGGAATGTCTAAGCAAGACATTCAAAGATCAATTTCCTTACAAGCCTTTACCATGGGATTACTATCCAGTGTCTTTGCGATACCACTTGGCATTGCTTCGGCTTGGGTAATGATTTTTGTTATCAATCATCGCTCCTTTGGCTGGGATATTAATTTCTCACTCGATTTTAAGAGTATACTGTTTGCAACTCTAATATCAGTAACAGCAGCCTTAATCGCAGCGATCTTCCCAAGCCAGACTCAATCCAAAGTCTCACCAAGAGAATTAGAAAAGGATGAAGCATTTTAGATGAAGAAAAAAAATTCTAAATTACCAATAATTTTAATCTCTAGCTTAGTGCTCATTATCGTGTTTTTAAGCTCTAAATTCTTTTCAGAAACATCTTTTAATGAAAGACGTTTCAAGCTTCAGAAACCTAGTGAATTACTTAAGCATGAAGAAATAGATACTAAGTTTGCTAAAGCATTAGATCCCTATGATTTCATTTTCCCTCAAGATCATGGTAGTCACGAAGAATTTAAAACTGAATGGTGGTACTATACTGGAAACTTAGAAGATGCTAATGGTCACGAATTCGGCTATCAATTAACTATCTTTAGAAACGGCTTGGAGCCTATTTTTGATGCAGAAAATAAGAAAAACGTCTTAAATAATTGGCAAACTAAAGAGATCTATATGGCTCACTTCGCTATTACTGATATTGATAATAAAAAATTCTATTCTTTTGAAAAACTAGGTAGAGAAAGCTTAGGACAGGCTGGAGCGAGGATAAATCCTTATAAAGTCTGGGTTAAAAATTGGTCTATTCAATCAAGTCCTAAAGCTACTGCTGAAAATATTTTCCCAATAACTATCAGAGCTCAAAGTAATAATGTAAGTATAAAACTAAATTTAAAACCCGTTAAACCAATTACACTACAAGGTCTTGATGGTTTAAGCCAAAAAAGTAGTGGTGCTGGTAATGCTTCATACTATTATTCAATCTCAAAATTAGCCAGTAAAGGAAAAATACAAATCGGAGATCAGGTATTTAAAGTTAAAGGATTTAGTTGGTTAGACAGAGAATTTAGCACAAGTTCACTCGGAGATACTTTAGCTGGCTGGGATTGGTTCGCTTTACAATTAGAAAATAATGTCGAAATAATGTACTACAGACTTAGAGACCAAGAGAATAACACTGATCTAACACACAGTGGTGGTGTTATCATAGATGCAGCCGGTGAAAAACATCCATTTACGGCTCAAGATATAATTCTCAACAGTACAGAAAAATTTAAAAGTAAATATAGTGGTGCTGAATATCCAATTTCTTGGACTATGGAAATTCCGAAACTAGATCTAAAAGTTAAAATTAAACCTCTTCTAAAAGAGCAGGAGCATCAGAATAATTATCCATATTACGAAGGAGCCATAGAAGTTAATGGTGAGTTTAGTAAAAATAAAATCACAGGCAAAGGTTACATGGAATTAGTAGGATATTAATCTATGACTATTAAGATCGGAACAGACCTCTGCGACCCTAAAAGAATAGAAAAAATTCTCAGACGTTACGGCAAAAAATTTGTCGCCCGCATACTCACTACAGAAGAACAGGACTATTTAGAATTTGGTTTAAATCAAAAAAATTTAAAACCCTCTATCAATCATCGAATTGCAGCTAGATACGCAGCAAAGGAAGCTGTGGCTAAAGCACTTGGCACGGGTATAGGAAAAGAGATTAGCTTTCAGGACATATTAATTCTTAAATACGAAAATTCCTCCGCTCCGTATGTCAAACTAATTAACAACGCTGCTAAAGTTGCAGAGAAATTAGGTCTTAGTAAATGGGATATATCCATCAGCCATGAAAAGACTATGAGCATAGCAGTGGTAATAGGTTATAGCGAAAATAATTAAAAAAAAGACTAAATTTAAAATATTAATTATTCGCTTAAGTGCTCTTGGAGACATCGTTCATAGTTTCCCTGCGCTAAAATATATAAATGCAAATCTAGAAGCTAGTGAATTAGATTACTCTATAGATTTTCTAATTTATGAAAAATTTCAAGACCTTTTACTAGAGCTTAGTTTTATCAATAAAATTCACACTCTAAAAGATAAAAAATTAGGTACCATAATAAATACTATCGGTGATCTCATTCAAGAGAAATATGACTATGTCATCGATTTTCAAGGACTACTAAAAACCAGCTTCATCAGCTTATTTTCCTTGAGTGAAAGAAGAGTAGGCTTTGCAGAACCTCGTGAGAAGATAGCTGGATTACTTTATGATATGAAATTAAAACAGCATTCTATTTGGGATAAGAACTTTCATGTAGTTGAGCATAATTTAAAATTAGCGAATTTTTTCCTCACCGAATTTTTTTTCCATGAATTCTTTCAAGGTAAAATCCCAGAAGCATATAAACCTAAAAAGATTTTACGCTCTGCTAAAAATATCCCTTTACGAAAAGTAGTGCTCATCCCCTGCACGACTTGGGAAACTAAGTTCTGGCCAAAAAGCCACTGGGTAAGCATCATAGAGAAAATCAGCGTAGAATTTCCAGCAGCTAAATTTTATCTTACTGGCACTCCTTCCGAAAAAGCCTATCTAGAATCTATTACCCATGATTTATTACCGCATAATTATCAAAAATGCACATTAGTTCTAGATAAAGGGCTTACTGGTCTGAGAATGTTCTTCAAAGATGCTGATCTAATACTAGGAGTAGACACAGGTCCACTACACTTAGCTGCAGATGCTCTCTATGATTCAGACTCTGCACAAATAATCGGCATATATGGACCAACTTCCGCAAAACGCTCTGGACCATATAGCTTTGATTATCTTAGCTATGATGAAATCTATAACACCAGAGCTAGCCATAAAAGAACTTTCAAAAAAGATAACGGCTCTATGGATAAAATAAGCCCCGAAAAACTTTTTGAAAAGCTTTTATCCATAGGCTTTTCACGCTAATTAAAGCCCAACTATAAGATCTAATCATAACGGGACTATGCAGAAGCCTAGCCATGATAAACTTAGCTCTGATGGACTTTCTTTTCGTTCTGCTTAGTATACTGATTATAACTTTACTTATAGTAGTACACGAATTTGGGCATTTTCTTGCAGCTAAATTTTATGGTTTTCAGACACCAATATTCGGTATAGGAATGCCTTTTGGACCATATATAGAGATCTGTAAAAAATGGGGAACCAGGTTTCGTTTTTATTTTTTACTTATAGGTGGCTTTGTAGCGATACCTGAAACTCACGATGAAACCAGTGAAGAGACTCTTAAAGACCTAGATGATTTAAAACCTTTTCGTAAATTCCCAGTATTACCAAGAGCCGTAGTTGCCGTTGCTGGAGTAACTTTTAATATTATTTTTGCCTTTCTACTTGCTGTAATCATGGCAATGAGCATTGGTCTTCCTAAAATAGTACCTAGTACTGTTATTAAAGGCTTTACTAGTGAAAATTCAGCAGCTAAAATCGCAGGCTTAGAAGCTGGAGATAAAATCTTATCTGTAAACGGAATCGCGATAAATAGTGGCGTTGAAATGCAGAGTAAAATCGCAGAATTTAAAGATCAAGATATACAAATCAAAGTAGCTAATAAAGATAAAGTTTACTCGGTGCACTCAGAAGGGGTTATCGGTGTACAACTCGGTTACGAAAAAGAGTATATAAAATCTGAAAATATTTTTAGTGCTATTTTATCAGGATTGAAATTCACGGTTAACGCCACAATGATGATGATCTTTTCAGTTTTTGCTATTTTAGCTTCCCTTCTTGCTAAATTAGTGAGTGTATTTGGTCTTCACTTAGATTTTGCTACAGCAAGCTTAGGTGACGTAAAAGGCATAGTAGGTATAGTCCAATTAATCACTCAAGATATAAAGCATAATCTTTGGATGATTCTGGAGTTTGCATTTTTACTAAGCTTAAACCTTGCGGTTATAAATCTTTTACCAATACCAGCTTTAGATGGTGGTCATCTTCTATTTCTAGGCTATGAAGCGATATTCAAGAAAAAACCTTCAACTAAACTTCAAGACGGCTTAGTACAAGCAGGTTTTATATTCCTTCTAAGTTTAATGGCAATAACCACGATTAATGATATTAGATCCTTCTTCGTTAAATAACGAAATCTTTCATAATCGTTCTTAATTTCTGTAAAGACTTCTGGTGAAGCTGACTTGCTCTAGATTCTGAAATATCTAGTATAGTTCCTATCTCCTTAAAAGTTAATTTTTCATAGTGATACAGAGAAATTATTAGCCTCTCTCTTTCTTTTAGACTATCTATTGCGGCAGCAAGCTTGTCTCTAACAAGATTTGACTCAGCATAATCCTCAGTAGCCTCAGTTTTAGAAGGCATTTTATCCACTAAAGCCACAGATGACTCTTCTGATGAATTACCATTTTCTTGAGCGTCTAGTGAAAATATTACTGCGCTTGATTCTTGTTGAAGCACCCTTAATTCTTCATTTTCTATAGTTAAATGCTTTTTTATCTCTTCATCAGTCGGTGTATAACCTAAACGTGACTCTAACTCTGCTAATCTCTGATTAAATCTCTTTACTCTCTCTCTACTATTTCGTGAAAGAAAATCCCTGGATCTTAAAAAATCAAGAATCGCTCCACGAATTCTATTAGTAGCAAAAGTCTCAAACGAACAGTCTTTAGAATTATCAAAGCGATCTATAGCCTCAATAAGACCTATAGTCCCGTAACCCATTAAATCCTCTTTATCAAAATCAGCTGTCTCTAATTGAGGAAATCTACCGACCACCCAATTTACTAGATGAGCATACCTTATAATTAACTGTTCTCTAAGTTCAGTTTTTTTATTAACTTGGTTATATCTTGCCCACAGTCTTGCGTTCTCAGCTTTTCTTTCAACGCTTTTAAGATTTAATTGCAAAGGATGAGATATAAGTAGTTCTTTTTTTGACTCCGTAGACCCCTTTGAATTAGATTGCGATGAGCTAGTTACCATAAATTATTGCCGCCTTATTTTTTCAAACCTGACTGATCAAATGTTTGAAGCTTTTTGTATCTCATCGCAAGCTCCTCTTCTCTGCGCTGTAACCTTAATTCTCTCTTTTTAGCAAAGCTCTTGACATGTGCTCTCTGCACACTCTCAACAAGCAGCCGTAAGATAAAAAAGGATACAAACGAAATGATGCTAGCAACAGTAAGCATATCAGCGACTACTGTTGTGACATCAAAGTCTGCTTCCGATGAAAAAAGTCTCAAAATTAAAAGAACCGCAAAACATAGAACAAAAATAATGCCAGACAATACGGGAACCATCCTGCTGTATTTATCAAGCTGGACCTTTAATGATGACTTTATCGCTTCTCTACTTTCCACTATCTCCTATCTTCTCTGTTTTTCGTATAACA
>JAGWWP010000031.1 GCA_018970325.1 Cyanobacteria bacterium REEB446
TTGAATTTCTAGGGATAATGCCACAAGAACAGTATACAGAGGGAGAATTAGAACAAAAACTAATACAGAACTTAGAGAATTTTCTCTTAGAACTAGGAAATGGCTTTGCCTTCATTGGCAGGCAATATAAAATCACACTTGCAAATCGTCATTTTTTTGTTGATTTAGTTTTTTATCACCGTATCCTTAAATGCTTTGTGCTGCTTGATTTGAAGCGTGGTGAAATAGAACATCATGATATCGGACAAATGAATTTATATTTGAATTATTTTGCAAAAGAGCAAAATACAGAAGGAGATAATCCACCTATAGGCATAGTATTAGGTGCTTATAAAGATCATATTTTGGTTGAGTATGCTACCGAAAATATTACGAACCAACTATTCGTTAGTAAATATCAACCGTATTTGCCTGATAGAAAGCACTTACAGGCAGAGTTAGAGAAAATATTAAACTATGAATAAAGAATTTTTCCCACCTCGACCGCTCACTAATCCTACAATTTATGCCTACGAATTATTAGGAGTAGATACACATAAGGGTTGGCTAAAAATAGGTTTTACAGATCGTGATGTCAAAACTCGCATAAAAGAACAATTAGGTACAGCTGCAATCAAGTACAGGATTGTATTTGAAGAATCAGCCATGAAGCAAGATGGTAGCTCTTTTACAGATCATGATGTACACCGCATTTTAAAGAAAAAGGGTGTTAAGAACCCAGAGGGGGAATGGTTTGTTTGTAAAAACAATGAATTAGAAAATGCTGTTTATGAAATTAAAACGAATAAATATACTCATAGCAGTAGATCCCTATCTTTCTGCATGCGTCCAGAACAGGAAGAAGCTGTTAACAAAACAATCACTTACTTTACTAGTTTTAAGAAAGAGAATCCTCAGAAGACTCCACACTTTTTATGGAATGCCAAGATGCGTTTTGGAAAAACCTTTGCTAGTTATCAATTAGCAAAAAAAATGAATTGGATGAAGATATTAATACTCACGTTTAAACCAGCAGTAGAGGAAGCTTGGAAAGAAGATTTACTCTCACATGTTGATTTTGAAGGATGGAGTTTTTTTTCAAAGAATGAAGGTAGTGAACTTAATGATCCAGAATTTGATTCTTTGCAGCCCTTAGTGTGTTTTGGCTCATTTCAGGACTATCTAGGGCGAAATAAACAAACCAATGGAATTAAAACCAAGAATGAGTGGGTCCATGCTACCCACTGGGATCTTGTGATTTTTGATGAATATCATTTTGGTGCTTGGCGTGACAATGCTCGTGATTTATTTGGCAAAGATTTAGAGGCTGAACAAGAAATTGATGATTTCAGAAAAATCGAAAAGGATGGTTTCTTGGAAGAAGATAAGGTAGAGCATTTTGAAGAGATACTTCCAATCACTTCTGAGCATTATCTCTATTTGTCAGGTACACCGTTTCGTGCGATTAATTCTGGTGAATTTATCGAAGAACAGATTTTCAATTGGACTTATTCCGATGAGCAGAGGGCTAAAAAGTCTTGGCAAGGTGCTGCTAATCCTTATGCAGCTTTACCAAGAATGGTTATGCTCACATACCAATTGCCTGATTCAATTGCTCAAGTAGCCATGCAGGGTGAATTTGATGGATTCGATTTAAATGTTTTTTTTAAAGCTGAGGGGTGCAGAGAAAAGGCTCACTTTAAATATGAGGAGCAGGTCCAAAAATGGTTAGATTTAATCCGAGGGGCTTTTAATGAAACAACTATTGATAATTTAAAAATGGGTGCAAAAAAACCACCATTGCCATTTTCACATATACCATTGTTAAAGGTTTTGAATCATACATTTTGGTTTTTACCAAGTATCTCCGCCTGTTACGCTATGTCAAACTTGTTAAAACAACGTCAGAATAAGTTTTACCATGACTATACCGTGGTTGTAGCAGCTGGAATCGAAGCTGGCAGCGGTGCTGAAGCACTTCAACCTGTTCTTAAAGCAATGACAGATAATCCATTAAAATCTAAAACCATAACCCTTTCTTGTGGAAAATTAAGTACAGGAGTCTCCATTAAGCCTTGGACTGGTATTTTCATGTTACGTAATTTGTCAACTCCCGAAACTTATTTTCAAGCAGCTTTTCGAGTTCAGACCCCATGGGTTATTAAAAATCCTGATGATAGATCCCCCAATAGAGAAGAGATTCTCAAAGAAGAGTGTTATCTTTTTGACTTTGCACCTAATCGGGCGTTAAAGCAAATTGCAGATTATGCTTGCCGTTTAAATATTAACGAGACGAATCCTGAAAAAAATGTTGAAGAATTTATCAATTTCCTTCCAGTATTAGCCTATGATGGCAGCTCAATGAAGCAAATAGATGCAGCTGGAATTCTAGATATTGCAATGAGTGGTACTACTGCGACTCTTTTGGCGAGAAGATGGGAAAGTGCTTTACTTGTTAACGTAGATAACAACACACTGGCAAGACTGATGGCAAACCAAGATGCAATGAATGCATTAATGAATATTGAAGGATTTAGAACTTTAAATCAAGAGATTGAAACTATTATTAATAAATCTGAAGCGGTCAAAAAAATAAAAAAAGATGCAAACAGCCAAGAATTTAGCGAAAAAGAAAAAAAAGAGTTATCAACGGAAGAAAAAGAATATAAAAGCCTTAGAAAGCAAATACAAGATAAATTAATTAAATTCGCTACTCGCATACCAGTGTTTATGTATCTTACAGATTATAGAGAAAAAAGCTTGAAAGATGTTATTACTCAAATTGAGCCTGGGCTTTTTAAAAAAGTGACTGGCTTGATAGTAAAAGACTTTCAACTGTTGGTCAGTCTTGGTGTTTTCAATTCTGCACTAATGAATGATGCTGTTTATAAATTTAAACGCTATGAAGATGCTAGTTTAGAATATATTGGAATTAATAAACGTGAAGGAGAAGACATAGGACTTTATGATACAGTCCTTAGTCATGAAGACTACACAAATACAAAATTATAAACCCTAAAAACAAAAAACCGACAGCAAAGCAATAACCACAACCGAAATAACCGTCAAGTAAATAGCAGCCTTTAAGCCAAATGCCTGCTTATAAACAAAAACCGTAGTTAAATTTACAGACGGACTAGCCGTCATAAAAGCAAGCACAGCTCCTATAGACACTCCCATATTTAAAAATTCTTGGCTCATTGGAATATCGGCTCCTGCACAAAAATAAAAAGGAAATGCGATCAGTGAAAAAATCCAAGGCGATAAATATTTATTAGTTATCACAGCTCGAAAAGCAGTCAGGGATTCATAATTAAAATGAAGCAAGCTTGCAAGAGATACAGACAAAAGTATCCACGGTAAAAACTGTTTTATCGCAGCGATAAGATCCTCTCTTATGTGTGCGAGGACTTCCGTCATCCCTAGTTTATGCTGATGGCACTGTTGCAGAACTCCAATTTCTGCGTTTTCGTCGTCCTCATAATCCTCATGTACCTGTAGTACACTGCGGTCATTCGTCCTCCTCAGCCTTGAACTTGCACGTTCTGCAACAGTGCCATGATGGGACTGATCACCATCTTCAATTTCTACATTTCCATGATGATGATCAGTTTCACAACAATGTTCCTTGGATGATCTATCTGGAGCTAATTTCAACGCAATAAAATCTGCAATTTTAGCTTCTCCGAAGAAAATGAAAACGTATGTAACTAAAACAGCAAAAGCTATCGCCATTAATAAACGATAGACGCTAATCTCCAAACCAAAAATTCCATAATTAAAGATTAAAGCTGGGACACTACAAGCATTGCCAGCAAGTAAAAAAGCTAAAATGATTTTCCAGTCAAGTTGCTTGCGATACAGTCCTAGAGCAAGAGGAATCATTCCACAGGTGCAAATAGGAATTAATGCACCAAAAAAGGCTGAAACTAATATCATCAAAAAAAGACGTAATTGATAGTTTAAAACCTTTGAAAATTTCCAAGAAGAATTAACTTCAGCTACGGCAGCTTGTTCAGCGAGGCCTCCTATCTTTTCAAAATACCCATCTGGTAAATAAACTTCTATTAAAGATGAACAAATAACCGCAACAAAGAATACTGGAAGTATCTCAAGCAATATATGAATAAAATGCTCTATAAACACGAATTAATGATGTTCTGCATCATGTACAAGATGCTCAGCATGCTGAACTGCGCCACCGATATAGACACAAGTAAGAATAGCGAATAGAAAAGCTTGTAATAAACCTACAAACATTTCAAAGCCAAGAACAACTACAGGAATAACTAATGCCACTAAACCAATAAAAGTAGCAAGCAAAGTCTCACCAGCAACAGTATTCGCAAAAAGTCGTAGCGTAAGAGTAAGCGGACGAATTAAAAGATCCATAAGCTCAATTAAACACATTAAATTCAAACTCAAACCTTTTTCTTTAGAGAAGTTAATCGGCAAGAACATTTGAATATACTTCCAACCACCGATCATGGCTCCAGCAGCAAAATAAATCACAACCACCAAGATAGAAATCGCAGCAGGAACATTAATATCAGCACAGGTACTAGCTCCATGCCAAATATGAGCATGTTCTTCACCATGACTTGGCAAGGTAGGCCACCAGTGGAAAAACTTACCTAACTGCCACGGTAGTAAACCAGCATAATAATTAACCAGAATAAAAATAAAAATACTTCCGATCAAAGGCACAAACTGATCGCCTCGTTTGCCAATTTGACCAGTAGTTAAAATTCTAAAAAAAGATACAACTGACTCTGCAAGATGCTCTTTCATGCCATATTTCGCAACTTCCTTCTGCAAAGAAGATCCTAGATAAGCTGCTACTACTAAAACCAGAGCCATCGTACCCCAAGCATAATAGAGAGTGTCAAGATTGACCTGCTGTCCGAATATTTCACCTGTTATATGTTGAGTCATAATAGTTTAAAGCAAGAGATAATTCAAAATATCTGAAAATCCCGAAATCAGAATAAGATTATAGCAACTAGATATAGCAAATACAAAAAGCCCAAAAAAGTAAGTGTCGCAGCATGAACACGCTTAAATACTTTCAGGGAGAGTAGAAGAATAAAAGCTGAAAGTAAAGCTAAAACAAAACAGAACATAGTATGCGAATCCAAATTCCAAGGAGTCATACTCACGCCTACTGCACAAGGAATAGCCGACTGGAATACCATAGCTCCAGTGATATTTCCCATCGCAAGGCCATCTTTGCCAGAACTTGCCCAGAACCAGCTATTCACTTTTTCAGGAAGCTCAGTCGCTATAGGGGCGATAATTAAACTTAAAACAAGTGGACTTACATTCATCATTACAGAAGCTTCTTCAATAGAAATAATAAATCTATGAGCGAAATAAATAATCCCAAGTAATGAAAGTAATACCTGAGCGATCATCCAGAATAAATTCGCGGGTAAACGAAAACCAGCTACCGCAACACTAGATATATAAAGTGCATCAACTCCCTCTGCGTCCTCTTCACTATGATTATGATCAGAACCCTCTCGTAAAGTGGTCACAAAATACGTCACATAAATCCCTAAGAGTATTACAGTGAAAACTATTTTAGATATAGCATCTGGGAAAAGAGTGGCTAACATAGCTATAGACAGAGCGATTATAAAATATGTCAAATCTTTACTTATATGGCCATGAGCCGCTCTTAAATTTAAGTCTTGCCTTTTTTTATAATTTACCAATATAGCCAAGCCTAAGAGAGCCATAGCTAAAGTAGATAAGAGAAAAGGTGCACCAACAATAGATCCTATAGCTATATCAGTCTTCGGATCACCATGAGCAGAGCCTGCTAAAAATATAGCGATAATAGGCAACAGAGTCTCAGGCAAGGCAGTTCCGATGGCCGCAAGTAAACTCCCAACAACTTGCTCACCTAATTTCAGGCGTACTCCAATATTTTCTACTGCATTAGTGAACCACAAGCAGACAAATAAAATAGCTGCAAGCAGCAGAATAATTTTTCCAATAACAATGATCATATTTAATTACCTTTCTCAGAAACATCTAGCAGAGACTCTTTCTCTAACTCTTCAAAACACTCTATAGCTACAGGGAAAGACCTTTTAACCAACTGTATTCCAGCCTTAGCATACTGCTGTATCTCCCACTGAGCTTCTTTTGGAGCCCTGAGATTATACCAGTGCATAAAATTCCTTAAATTAACAGTTGTAATAAACTCTGTATGAGACCCCACGGGAAGCACTCCACGAGCCTGCTCCCGACAGACCCCTAGTTCTATCAACTTGTTATATGCTTCTATAGCCACTTTAGCAGCATTATCATATATTTCACCTGCAATAGCCTGATCTAGACTCTCACTAGCTTTCACACTAGCCTGCTTATTAGTCTCGGCCTGCTCTCTAAACTCCTGTGGTCTATAGATAGTGTTATCAAATTTCGTATATCTTGCACTAATTTCATTAAAGACCCAGCATCTATGCTTCATCCACTGACGAGCGATATAGATGGGACACTTAACTCTAAAAGTAATAGAATTTTGCTCAAAAGGCGTCCAATGCCTATGCTTAGCTAAAAATTTTATTAGCTTTTTATCTTTTTCTTCAAATTCCGCAGAATATTTATTGTAAGAAACTCTTGCCGAATTCACGATAGATAAATCACCACCCATTGAATCGATAAGCTCCATATAGCCAAGCGAGCCTAAATCAGCTTTATCCTCAACAATAACAATATTATCTTTTTCAAGAGTGTCTGCCATAAAGAAACATTCTAACAATTGCTAGGCATAAGAGAGCGTAATTTTTTTTCCTAAAAGTGCACCCCGTAGAAGAAACCACTGCCGAGCTCCATTCTCTGCGTTTCTTATCATTTCGCAGAAAATAATAAGAAAAACATTAAACTCCTTCAAGACTCTTGCAGAACCCTATCAAGCTTGCTAAGATATTAAATCTAGCGTTCCAAGCGACTGAATCACACTCGTTCCCATCCCGAACACGACAGTTAAGGCAGTTTGCGGTGACAATACTCGGCTGGAGACGGCCCGGGAAGATAGCTAAACGCTAGACTTTATTTTATTAAAAAAAGGAAGCACCGTTGCTTCCTTTTTTTTGTATTACAAATAAGTTCAAGCCCGAAACGCAGAAGTTAGAGTTCAGCTACACGCCCCTCTTGGGTCTCATTGAATAAAAAGAAGGAGACCGCCTTCAAGACAGTCTCCTTCTTTAAATAAATAGGATCTTTAATCTAAACCACTGGCTCTTCAGCTCTCTGAGGATTTTCCAGTAAAGCCTTGATTGATAGAGACATTCTACCTTTAAAATCTAGACCTTGAACTAGAACTTTAGTCTTATCTCCAACCTTAAAGAACTCATGAACATCATCAACTCTCTCAAGTGCGATCTGAGAAATATGAACTAAGCCGCTAACGCCTGGTATTAATTCAACAATAACGCCAACACCATCCAAGACTTTAACGACTTCACCTTCCCATATCTCGCCCTGCTTAGCACCTTCAGCATTTACAGTAACGTACTTTTTCGCAAGATTAGCAGCTTCTTCAGATACACAGTAGACACAGACAGTACCATTATCAGTAATGTTAATCTCAGTACCAGTAACTTCCGTAATCCACTTAATATTTTTACCACCAGAACCAATCACCGCACCAATTTTATCTGGGTCAATCTTGAATGAAACGATTCTTGGCGCATTCGCTCTAAGAATTTTTCTTGGAGCTGCTATCACAGCTGTCATAGCAGATAAAATATGCAATCTACCTTCTCTTGCTTGTTTAATAGCTGTTCTAATGATCTCCAGCGATATACCTTTAATCTTGATATCCATCTGTAAAGCTGAGATACCCTTATCGTTACCTGCTACTTTAAAATCCATATCTCCAAGGAAGTCCTCTAATTCATGAATATCAGTAAGAACCACTGTATTCGACTCCTCTTTAATAAGACCCATCGCGATACCAGCTACTGGAGTAGTTACCGGAACACCCGCATCCATTAAAGCAAGTGAACTTGCGCAAGTAGCTGCCATAGAAGTAGATCCACTAGATTCAAGGACTTCTGAAACCACTCTCATCGCATAAGGAAAATCTTCTCTCTTTGGCAGTGAAGGCTGTACTGCTCTTTCAGCAAGAGCACCATGACCTATTTCTCTACGCCCTGGGCCTCTGTTTGGCTTTGCTTCTCCTACAGACCAACCTGGAAAATTATAGTTATGCATATAGAATTTCTGCGTCTCTGAATCTATACCATCTAATGATCTCGCTAATTTTTCTGTACCTAAAACGAGTAAAGCCAGAACTTGAGTATTACCTCTTGTGAAAAGACCATCACCATGAACTCCTGGATAAGAACCCACCTCTATATCAAGTGGTCTTATCTCAGTATTTTTTCTAGCATCAGCTCTCACACCAGTTTCTGTAATCTGCTTGCGTAAAAGTTTTTTCTCTAATTTCTTCAATTGTGCAGATAGTTCATGCGGGTTATCTAAAAGATATTCATGAAGCTCATCATCTTCCGCTAAAGCGTCTAACGCTGCATCTACCTTCTCTTGAGCTTTAGCTACCCACGCTCTTCTAGATTCTTTATTAGCATTCTGCATAGATTCAATTAAATCTTTTTTAGCGTGCGCTTCAAGTATCTCTATCAATTTAGAATTAGGTTCTGGATTAATAAATTCTTCTTTAGTCACACCAACTTCTTTGGCAAACTCTCTAATCACTACAACTTGTTCCTGAATACGAGCATGAGCATAAGCTATAGCATCAACCACTTTATCGTCTTCAACAAAATTAGCCCCAGCCTCTACCATCATTACAGAATCCTCTGTACCAGCTACGACTATATCTAAAGGAGAGCTAAGAATCTCTTCCTCAGATGGATTTACAATAAAATTAGCATCTGCATCTAAAGATACTCTTACAGCACCAACTTCACCAGCAACAGGCAAACCAGACAATTCTAAAGCAAAACCAACACCTAACATCGCAAGGGTATCTGGCGGGCATAGCTGATCCACAGATAAAGTCATTACATTTACTTGAACTTCATACCTGTAAGCATCTGGGAAAAGGGGTCTTATAGGTCTATCTATTAAACGAGAGGTAAGGACAGCTTTATCGCTAGCTCTTCCTTCTCTTCTGTTGTAGCTACCAGGTATTCTACCTACTGAATAAATCTTTTCTTCAAAATCAACCATTAAAGGGAAGTAATCTAATTCTTTTTTAGCTTTCTCTGACTTAGTTACAGTAACAAGAAGAATAGTATTCCCACATTTGATCTGCACCGCTGCTGTCGCTTGGCGAGCAAGCTTACCAGTCGAGACTTCTATCTCTTTTCCAGCTATAGTAAATTTTTTCTTCTTCTCATTAAACATATATTATTCCTTCTCTCTTAATTATCTTTTGATTTTATCTATCTTCGAAAACAGACATTCGCACAAAACACAGCAAATCCAGAAAATAGCAATCAAGAAAAGCCGTGGCTCTATACTAAAGCCTCATTAAATAATAACCTATAAACATCTCACAGATTAAGGAGATTTTCTAAACTCTAGAAATTAAAGCTAAAACAGAATAATAAACGTATGAATTAATTACTTACGCAGGTTAAGCTCAGCGATCAATTCACGATATCTCTTAACGTCTCTTCTCTCTATGTAAGAAAGAAGTCTTTTTCTACGCCCAACAAGCTTTAATAGACCTCTTTTAGTCGAATAATCTTTTTTATTAGTCTTCAGATGCTCTGTTAAACCAATAATTCTTGTCGTTAATAAAGCTACTTGCACGGCATCCCTACCAGTGTCAGTCTCGCTAAGACCGAACTTTACTACAATATTTTTCTTTTCTTCTTTGTTAGACATTATATGAAACTATCCCTATTTTTAAAATAGACGAAGTAATATGATAGCATATGAATGTCATTAAATGTTAAGATTTCATATAAGCATTGCAAAAAGCAGATACTAATTTACAAGAATTACTTAAGAAGTACGGTGGAGCAGTGCCTCGCTATACTAGCTACCCTACGGCTCCAGAATGGAGAATGCCTTATTCGAAAACAGCCTTTGAAACTGCAATTGAAGCGTCAAATCTCGAAGGCAATAATTATTCTTTATATCTTCACTTACCTTTCTGTGAAAGCCAATGCTATTACTGTGCTTGCAATATCATAATAAGCAAGAAGCATGAAATCAGTAAATCTTACATAAAACGCATCAAAGAAGAGATTGAGTATATAGGTGAAAGAATCTCACCTGAGCGAAAAGTCATACAAATGGCTTGGGGAGGAGGTACTCCAACATTTCTCCATCCTGATGAAATAGAGGAAATTTACGAACATCTGGGTAAACATTTTAATCTTTTAAATAAAGTCGATGAGCCTTTTTTTAATCATGAATATTCTATTGAAATAGATCCAAGGGTCACAAGCCAAGAACATTTAAAAACTTTATCTAGATTAGGCTTCAATCGACTCAGTATGGGAATACAAGATTTCAATGAAAAAACTCAAGAAGCTATAAATCGTATTCAGACATATGAATCAGTAGAGAGTATAGTAAAAATCTCTCGTGAAGCCAAGTTTAGCAGCGTCAATTTTGACTTAATCTATGGCTTACCCCATCAAAACCTTGAAACTTTTAAAAGGACTATCGAACAAGTCATAAAATTATCACCCGAAAGAATTGCACTTTTCAATTATGCACACATACCAGAATTTTTTCCCTTTCAGAAAAAGTATATTGATGAGAATACTCTGCCAGACCAAAAGACTAAGCTTGAGATATTTGAACTTGCAGTGAAATCTTTTATAGCAGAGGGTTATGAGTTTATAGGGCTAGATCATTTCGCAAGACCCGATGATGAACTCAGTAAAGCTCATAAAAATAAAAAACTTTATCGTAATTTTCAGGGCTACACTACTCATGATGGCTGTGATTTATTCGGCATTGGATTAACTGCCATATCCTCTATCCAAGGGACTTACAAGCAGAATAAAAAAAAATTGAGCGAATATTATAACGAGGAAAATCCTTTCGCTGCTGAGAAATTTTTCATCTCTGACGCCAAGGATATTGAGCGCAAGCAGATCATCAAAGAAATAATGTGTCATTTCTATACTGAACTTGATTATGACAATTACAAAGAAGAATATTCTCTATTAGAATCTTTTATTCAAGATGGTTTGATTGAACTCAATCAAATTACGCCCAACAACGCTTGCTTAGATAACCCCTTAAATATTAAAAGATTTTCCATTACGGTAACTGAACTCGGGCGCTTATTTGTTCGCAATATCGCAAGCGTTTTTGACCATTATCTAAAGCAGAAAAATGCTCACAAGCTTTTCTCTAAGTCACTTTAGAGTGATAACGATTACTCTGCTCTCATGAATTAAAGGACTTAAGTTCAGAAGAAGCAAACTCTTAAATCTTGACCGCAGCCTTAGCTTCAGAATTAATAGAATTATCAGAAACCCTCTCAATAGTCGCTCCAAGCGATCTAAATTTAGCTTCTAATTCTTCATAACCTCTATCTAGGTGTATAAGTCCCCTAACTTCACTAGTACCTTCAGCAGCAAGAGCTGCTACAACGAGGGCAGCGGTAGCTCTCAAGTCACGGCCCTCTACCTGAGTGGCTTTTAATTTATCAACACCCGTAATTACAGCGACTTCACCATTCACGTCAGCCTTAGAACCCATTTTTTGCAATTCTTCAATGTGCTGAAATCTTGAATTATAAATATTTTCCACTACAGTACTCGTACCATCACATAAGGCTAGTAACACCGAGAAAATTGGCTGAATATCAGTAGAAAAACCAGGATACCACATAGTTTTTACATCAGTTGCTTTTAGAATTCTGTTCTCAGCAGATACTTCTATATCCACGAGCCCTTCTATCTCTGATTTAAAAATAGTTATATCAACTCCAACATCCTCAAGCTTACTTAACAATGCTTGCAAATCTTCTTCGACAACAGAATTAGCTCTAACTCGACCTTTCGTCATCGCACCTGCAACAAGGTAAGTCGCCGCCTCTATTCGATCGGGTAAACATCTAAAGTCTGAACTTTGTAAATCGTCAGCAGCAACTCCTTCGATATGAATATTACTAGTACCAGCTCCAGTTATTTTACAACCAAGAGAGTTTAAAAATTTAGCAAGATCTACTATCTCTGGATCTCTAGCTGCATTTTCTATAATAGTCTCACCTTCTGCCATAACCGCAGCTATCATAATATTCTCTGTAGCCCCATTACTAGGAAGATCTAAATAGATTTTAGTACCAACAAGCTTATCAGCACTAGCAAAAACATAGCCATGCTCTTCTGTAATCTTCACACCTAGAGCTTTTAATCCTTTAAGGTGTAAATCTACTTTTCTAGCACCTAGGTCACAGCCACCAGGTAATGCTACCTGAGCATTTTTAAATCTTGCTACTAAAGCACCTAAGCAGACGAAGCTCGCTCTAAGTTTACGAGCTAACTCTATTGGAACCATGTCACTCGACAGGTTTGTGCTATCTATTTCAAGCACCTTGTCTTTAAAGCTAATCTCTGCACCGAGCAATGTTAGAATATCTATCATCGAGTAAACATCCGAAAGTTCTGGAACGTTAGATAATCTAACTTTTCCTTTCGGTAAAATTAAAGCGGCGGCCATTTGCTTCAGTACGGCATTTTTCGCACCAGAGACTAAAACCTCACCGTGGAGAGCATTTGAACCCTTAATTTTTAATTTTTCTTGAGGCAATCGTATTTCCTTTTAAAGTTGAAGCGGCCAACTATCACATGATAGCCTAAATCCCTAGATTTGGGGGGAGCTAACTAACATAACTTAGTCTAAAATGTTGATTTTTTTATTATTTTCAATTTAGACAGTCAGCCTTGTTATTGGGACTTTTGTGCAACTTCACTCTTGTAAAAATTTAAACCTTGCGTAAGTCTGCTAACTTCTGCTTTAACGAAATTCTCAGTCTCCACGTCCAAGCCAAGACTATTTGCTGCCATTGATTTAATAAACTTCGCGATAAGGACGCCTAAATCTTTAAAATCTTGCTCTTTAAATCCTCTCCTAGTCATAGCTGGAGTACCCACTCGAATGCCACTAGTTACAAAAGGACTCTGAGGGTCTTTTGGGATGCCATTTTTATTAACTGTAATTTTATACTGATCTAGAAGATTAGCTAAATCTTTACCAGTAATACCAAATTTCACTAAACTAATGAGAATTAAGTGATTATCACTGCCGCCACTAACTATTTCTATCCCCTCTTGGACTAAAGTATCTGCTAGAATTTTCGAATTCATTACGACTTGGGTCTGATATTCCTTAAACTCTTGAGTCAGAGCTTCCCCGAAGCAAACAGCTTTAGCTGCGATTATATGCATTAATGGACCGCCTTGGGAGCCAGGGAAAATAGCAGAATCTATTTTTTTAAAAAGATCTTCATTATTGGATAAAATTATGCCGCCTCTTGGACCACCGAGTGTTTTATGAGTAGTAGAAGTTACTATATCTGCGTAGGGTAAAGGATTAGGGTGTAAACCAGCTGCCACCAAACCCGCAATGTGAGCCATATCTACAAGAAGATAAGCACCTACACTATCGGCTATTTCACGAAATCTTTTAAAATCAATGATTCGAGGATAGGCAGAGGCTCCTGCGATAATTAACTGTGGCTTTTCTTGCTTAGCTATTCTTTCAACAGCATCATAGTCCAAGAAACCATTATCATCAACACCATATTCAAAGGCTTGATAGAATTTTCCAGAAAAATTAACAGAAGTTCCGTGAGTAAGATGCCCACCTTCTTTAAGGCTCATACCAAGAATCTTGTCACCCGGCTTTAGCATTGCCATAAAAGCAGCAGTATTAGCATTCGCTCCAGAATGAGCTTGTACATTAGCGTATTTAGCAGAGAAGAGTTTTTTAACTCTTTCAATCGCAAGGCTTTCTAGATCATCACAGTTTTCACAACCGTTATAGTATCTTTTACTTGGATAACCTTCAGCATATTTATTGGTAAAGCAAGAAGCAGCAGCCTGCATAACAGCTTTGCTTGTAAAATTCTCACTAGCGATAAGCTCGATATTTTGAGACTGTCTCTCCAGTTCTTTTTGAATGAATCCGTAAACCTCTTGATCTGAAGTTTGCAAGTCGTTATTTAAATCAAAGAATGCCATTAGAAATATTCTAGCAAATCAGGTTTATTAGGATTTTTCAGGCTAAGGCAGTAAACGGGAAGATTACCACAGTGTCAACTCAATGGTTGAGTTAATTTAATTGAGATACGTCAAATATATAAATCATAGAAATTAAATTAAACAATTGAGTTCCAGTTATCGTGGAGAAAAAAATGCAAAATACCAACCCTACCAGTACTAGTAAAAGAGCTTTAGATACTATTAAACTTATCGGCTCTCAAATTATTGAGATTCGAGAAATTTTAAATAGACAAGTAGATACTATTCAAATGCTTGAACAAGAAGTAAAAAAATTAAAAAGTCTTGGTAAGGATAATGAGCAGAATATTAAAATTCTACAAATTGATCAAAGAGATATAGTTAAGCAACTAAGAAAAGTTCGCGAAGGCTCTCGTCAAATGGAGCAAGTAGTCGATTCAGTTGAAATGACACACGAAGACGCTACTAATATGCTATTTGGCAAAAAACTAGACTTAGGTGATGAAGGAAAACTCTCTCGTGGTCACGTAGATGAGCTTTTAAGCTATGACGAAAAAGATGTCGCAGAAAAATTTTACCCTAACTATAAAAACAGTCAAATTGTCGAAAAACATGAACGGAATCAACCACAATCAAACTCAACGAGGCAAAAAATCAACAAGAAAGAAATGTCTCAAAGAGTAGATTCTCGCTTAGAAATGTTAGAGAAAGAAGCACTAGAAAGGAAGAAATCAGAGCGTTTTTCTTTTGACCGAATCCCAAGATTATTAAACTTAGACTAACTAATTCTTCAACCTGCCCTAGCTAAAAGACAGAGAAGTAATTAAAAAAAAGAGGGCTTTAAAGCCCTCTTTTTTAATTACTCTTTAAATTTTCAAAAATTACTTTTGAGTTGTAGCAGCTGGAGCTTTAGCAGCTGGAGCAGCTGTGTTAGCTTTAGCAGCAGGAGCTTTAGCTTCTGTTTTTTGTTCAGCTTTAGCTGATTTTTGCTCAGTTTTAGCTGGTTTTTGCTCAGTCATGTTAGCGTTAGCAGATAGAGTAGCTACAACAAGTAAAGCGAGTAATGCAGACATTTTTTTCATTTGATATTTTCCTTTTACTAAGGTTCGTTAATTAATAAACCTTGCAACTCTACATCATAGAAAAAAAAAGCAAAAAAAACTTCATGAAAAAGCCTTCAAATATTAAATATTTCTTAAATTTATTTTAAAGCTACAATTCTTTTTTGGATAGAACCATGGCTCAAAGCGAATTTAATATATTTTCCGTGATTACCTTACTCGGAGGTGCCTCTTTACTACTATTTGGACTAGATTTAATTTGTCTAAATTTAAAAAGCTTAGCTGGACCGATTTTCAAGACTATAGTCGAAAAAGCTACTAAAACCACTTTTCACGGAATTTTCTTAGGGACTGCTCTTACAGGTTTAGTACAAAGTAGTACTGCCGTAACATCAATCCTAGTCTCACTTGTTCAAGCAAATATTGTAAGCTTCGAAAGAACTATAGGCGTAATGCTAGGGGCAAATATCGGAACTACTGTCACAGCCCACATCATGGCATTTAATATCATCAAATGGTCTTTAGCAGTAGTCTGCGTCGGCTTCTTAATACAAGTTACCGCAACTAAAGATAAAGTCCTTTACATAGGGAATTCAATTCTGGGATCCGGGATTATGCTTTTCGGCTTACAGCTTATGTCTGAGTCCATGAAACCGTTACAGCATTCTCAAATATTCTTAGATATGATGCAAAATTTCCAAGACCCTCTCATCGGAATATTGGTAGGAACTCTTTTTACAGCACTAATTCATTCAAGTAGTGGTGCTTTAGGCGTAATGATAGGTCTAGCTTTACAAGGATTAATTACCCCAATGGCAGTAATACCATTAATGTTAGGAGCTAATATTGGTACTTGTTTTACTGCTGTTATAGTTTCGCTTAATACCTCATTTCAAGCTCGCAGAGTAGCTGCTTCTCATATACTTTTCAATATTTTAGGTGTATTACCTTTCCTATTCTTCATCCCAGAGTTTACTAATTTCGTACAACAGTTTACACCGCAGGATAATGTACCACAATTCATTGCTAATGCTCAAACCATCTTTAATATCATCACAGTATTAATTGCAATCCCTTTTGTAAAACAGCTTGCTTGGCTATCTTGTCTCTGTGTTCCTGATTCTAACAAAGGGAAATATCAAAAATACGCTATACCTGAAATAGAAAAATTTTCCAAGGATATAGATGTAGCTCTAGCCGAATCAAGAAATGCCTTAAGATCAATGCGAAACATAATCAGAGAGATGCTTTTAGTAGCTGGTAAATATTTTGTCAAAAGACAAAGCCTTGATGAAAAGAAGATTAGAAAACTAATAGAAGATCATCATGATTTACGTTTAGGCTTAGTTAAATTTTTACGTCAATTAAAATCTTCTCACCGTAAGACTTTCACCGTAGACGAAGTCACTGAACTTTTAGATATCCTTTTAATCATCAATGAATGTGAGCAAGTAGTCCATACTCTTAAGGTTGGACTTGATCATATGGATGGAAAAATTCCTGATTTCGATGATGGATTCAACAATTTAGATAAGTATTTAGTTAGCACTATAAGATCATTTAACGCTTCGTTAAGTTCATTTATCAAAGATACACCTAGTCAGGCAGAATCAGTAGCTGCTCAGCTTCAAGGCTTAGGTTCTTTCTATGAAACATTTAGAATGCGTGCAATTGAAGATATATGTAAAATCAACGAACACGAAAGAGACAGACTCAACCTCGAAGTTTTAGATACCCTCAATTCAATCAATGGAATTTCTGAAAGAATTTGTGAAATCAGTATGGGGGCTAGGGCTTACGTTAAATAAAAGTTTAAAGATCTTCATTGACTTAATTGCATTTATTCTGTGTTACAATTTACCCCTATGCAAGTTCTGCAAAAAGAAAATAAAATAAATATGCCAGAACAATCATCTAATCTGATAGAGGCTGCACCGCAGAACTGTCTTTGTCGTTGATGATAAACATAATTATTTTAATCAACACAGTGTTACACCATCACCATCAGGACAAGTAAATCCCGAGTTAAATCGAGCTAAAAGTTCACTCCTAGCTAAGCTTGATGCAAATGAAGCAGCTTCTCGTTCACTTGATGGAATGGAGGGCGTTCCAGCCTCCGACTCCAAAGCTTTGAACTTTGTTCGTGATACACTACCAGTCATTGGCTACGCCACCGCTTCGCTAGGTCACTTATTGGCTGGAATTGGAGGTCTCTCTGAAGCTATTCCGAAACCGCCTACCGACTTATTAGATAAATACATACTTGGCTTCTCAAAATTAGTTAACGTCGCAAATTACACCCACAAAGGCGTGGAAGCAGTAGCCGACAAACGTGCTTGGGAAGGTTTATCTAGACTAGCTTATTCAGCAGTAGTACCATTCATGCCACTAGAATCTGTGTTCACCGCATCTGGCATTAGCAGTGGTCCTACTATGTTCGAGCAGGCTCAGAGACATAAAATTAAATTCCCTAATGCCACAGAAGAAAATCCGCAGGGTACGCCAGCTTCAGCGATAGAGGATTTACAAGAAAACGGCAAAGCCTTTTTAACTATGTGCAAAGAGACCTTCGGTAATTTATTCGGGGCTGATAGAAAGGTTTTCATTCATCCCGATAAAGAACAAGGGCATACTATGTTTTTCTGTGCTTGGGGGAACTTTCTTGGTGCTATAGGTGGCATGCTAACTGGTTCTAATCACCACAGTCCTCTAGGGAAGGCTTCTTCAATAATACGGAACGCAGGGGGTATAGGTTGTGATTGGGCTAAATTTATTCACCCTGATATTAACAATAAGCTCTCAGCTATTTTCTATGGTGTAGTCTCTATCTGTGATGTAGCTAAATCATTTACGCCGAAACATGTCTCACACATACTTTCACATTTCAGCATGGCTATGAATAATTTCGCTAATTATTATTATGTGAATACGACTAAAGCTACTACTGATAAGACTTTTAAAGATTATGCTGCGGTTGCGACATGATATAGAGAGAAGGTGCTTGCGGAGGCTTTGCCGTTGTGAGAGATGAGTTGAATCAGTGATTAAGAAAAACATTCCAGAGCTAAAAGTCTCAGTAGAAGAGATTTTAAAGCAGTTATAATTTTTAAGTATTAAAATATGTTTTGAGAATCCGAGCTTGGTGTTCCAATTCCTGCCTTAAACTATCTCCAGCAAGTACTTTCATGGCAGGAAAGACTGTAAAAAGGTCCCAAATAAACATCGCAAGATATTTAATATAGTGATTCACTATCACATTACAAAACATAATTACATCTTCAAGCTTCGCTCTCTTACAAATCTCTTCACGCCACTTCTTGTTATTTGAGAAAAAGATTACAGCATTAATATCTTTTAAACTCGTATTCAACTCATCTTTATTAATAAACTGTTTATAAAAATTATTCGCTTCAATTTCCGTATATTTTTGCTTCATCGTATCGTCTAAGTGATGAATAGGCTCATCTTTTGGAATATCTTGCCCTTTCTTGCGCAATGCTTCTTTTTCAATATGAATTTTTACAACTTGAGAAAGCATCTTCTTTGGGCATGCCTATGCCAAAACAGTAATCTAAACTCAATCTCTCCCTCTTTTAATTGCTGTGGAGCTAAGTAAGATTCACCGCATAAATAAAAAAAATGACAATAATTATCAATCAAGTTTCGCAAAAAGAAGTAAGCAGACTGCCAGTCGATTTCATGAATATCTTGATTTATTGAATTTGGTAATATCTTCAAAAGACTCATATTGAGCTGATTAACTCTATATGAAATAACCAATGCTCAATATTCTTTTGAATTATCGTCAATAGATTTTTCGACTAATAGTTGATTTAAAATTTGAGCATTAAGATTTGAAAACTCAGATAAAAGTTTTAAATTCCCTTAAAGCTTGGATATCTTGATAACAACAAGAAATTATAACATATAAGCGACATCGCTCTTATATTGCTTTTTTCTTTGATTGGATTAGAATGTATAAATAAAGTCTATAAAATCAGCTTAGAGATTGATTTTAGGAAGTATCATGATAGCCATTAGTCAAGAAGTAGAAGAAGCCATAAAATCATCAGTGATTATTACCATGACAATCGCAGTCTACTACTCAATTCTGTATATAGTCAGAGATGGAAGAGCAGAAAATTTAGAACGCGAAAAACATGGCGATTTAAAAAATAGTATCAAAGGTTTATAAAAAACGACCGAGACGCCCCACTGTAAAGCCCTTTAATCATTTCTGTTCTGTTGATTAAATAAAATTAAGGAACAGCCCTGGGATTTTATATCAATAAAAACATGCGACAATCTAGGAATTAGGTGCAACCCTAAAAAAACAACATTTGCGAATAAATGAAAACAGAAAGTCACTCTATAAATGATGTTTTAGCTAAAAACGCAACATCATTTTTTATTCCACCTTTTCAAAAAGCTGATGCTTGGGGGAGACCTGAAATTAAAAGATACTTCAGCGATATATCACGAATAATTGAGTCAGAAATAGATGTTAAACAACACGACAAATTAGAACACTTTTTTGGAACCGTTGTGATTAAAGAAGAAAGGTCTGGTTTTGCGAACAAGTCGGTATTCTTTGCTATGGTATTGGCTTTAATCAACCAATTATTGAACAATTCTGGAATAAACATAAAAAAACAGAACCTTTAGAGAGATTGGCAATAGCTGTAAATAACTTTCCTGAAATCTTTTTTCGTGGGCCCACTCGCCAACATAACAAAAATGATAATTCTTCAATCTAAAAATAAATCAGAACGAGGGGTATATTTCGACTCTCTTCACTCAATTTATATGACCTACAGTGATTTGTTTATCACAAATGATGAACACTTCTTTATATACAAAAATGAAAATAATCACGATCCAAATATGGCAAAAGTCACTTCAATAGAAGATTTGAATTTTTTTACACCTTAGGGGGGGGGGAAGTTTGACTTAGCTCCTAGTTTGAGTATCATACTTCAAGCAAAGGCTTAATGAGTTAATCTTAGATATTCTATTGATAGTATGGATGCAAAAATTCAGTCAAAAACAAATTCGCACTAAGCGTTTTCTCTATTCTTTTTATTTTCTAAATAATCTAGAAACGGCTCAAAAAGACAGACCGTAAAAGCTCCCGCTACGAAAAGCACAGCACTAATTAAAAACTGTATATCTGCCTGAGTCATCTTACTCTCCCATTCTAACAAACCCTCAAAAGTATAACTATTAGTCCCAAAATAAATCCTGAAACTATATAAATAAAATTAGACATATCAAGATCAGCAGGCATTCCAAGCAAATACATCTTCGTGGATTCACCAAAAGGAGTTAACAAAGCTGTTGCAAAAAGCAGAGTTGCTGAATCAGAAAAAAGTTAATTTTAAATCAGGGCTATAATTAGCGTTGAGTGGGCGATGAAATGAAAAATATAATGCCAAAATTTTTAGTATCTACACCAAAGTTCTTAATGACTCTCGCAGTAAGCTTCTGCGTGTTCTTCTTATTTATTCAAGCACCAGAAGAAAATTTTTTTATTTTTGAAAATACTTTTAATTACTCTATTTCAGTAATTCTTGCATTATTAGTGGGACTCCACACTGGCAGCAAAGCTGCTCTGAGACATATTCTTTTTAAAGCTAATCTCATGGCTGCTACTCTTGCTCTAATATTAGTTTTTTTCGTAAAATCTAGTAATTTTTTAAATCTAATAGGTTTTTTTCTAATGGGTGTTTTAAATAGTGATTATGAAAAGCATCATTTTTACTTACCTAGCTTATTTATATTATTTGCACTCCTCATTGGGTTATTCATAGAACGTTGTAAATTTTCTGCACAGCAAAAAACAATTAAAAAAGAAACTAGTGCATTTCCCACAGACGAGCCATTAGAACACAGCACATTTCTCACTGACGAACCATTAAAGCAAGAAGATTCTGAATCCAAAAAGCCTGATATTGACTGCATTCTAAAAAAGCTGAAAGGAACTAAAACCACATCTCAGGCTTTTGCCATCGGTATTACTGGAGCTTGGGGTAGTGGTAAAACCAGCTTTGCAAACAGTCTCTCCAGTAACTTAGATGAAACTAACTCCCTCTGGTTTGAACCATGGAAATTTCGCGGAGTCGCTAATGTTCAAGACTCGCTGTTTAACGAACTTATAGACCATTTTAAAAAAAATAATAAATATGATTTAGCCTTCGATACTGAAGCTTATGAACGCCTACTCAATCATGATGGAATTCCAGTTTATTTAAAATTCATTTTTAATTTCCTAAAACTCTTTAAAAATGATTCAGAGCCAGATATTCAGGAGAAATTTAAAAAGAGTTTAGGTGATGAGAAAATTTATATTTTCATCGATGATCTAGACAGATTAGACGCTACCGAAATTTTAGAAGTATTTAAATTAGTGCGAAGCACGCTTTCGATCTCGAATTTAGTCTATATCTTAATTTATGATAAAGCTCATATACAGAGTGTTCTAGAAAAAGAAGTCACTGAAGGAAATGCTAAAAACTTTTTAGATAAAATTATTCAAACTGAGTATCATGTTCCAAGTAAGGGCTTAATGAGTGATTATTTCACAAAGTCTTTTGCTAAAAACTTTGCCGAGAATGAAAATTTTAGTGATTATGAAAAAGCGGTTGTAAAGGTTCTGGTGGCTAATCTTGAAAATGGTTTAGGTGAGCAGGAAAGTAAAAATTTTCAAGATATTTTTAACACACATATTTTGACAATTCGAGATTTAAAAAGACTTATCAATAGTTTTTTAGTTACGGTTAATCTTAGATATTCTATTGATGGCGAAGCTGTCAATGCCGAGTCTAAAGTTGCTGATGCAAGTAAAACGCAGTATTTAGATGGAAAAGTATATGAAATTTATTTTCAATTCTTGCTGGAGATTTTAAAAGCTAGATATCCAGCTGTATACGATAAGTTATATTTTAAAAATCCAGATTTTGTAAATCTTCCACTAACTTATCATGCCTCTTTGTTAAATAGTACACAAACAGAAGGTGAGCGAGAATCAGTTCAAAAATATGGCTCATCTTCGCTTAATCGTCTTCTAGATTCATTATTTGGCAGGTATTTGTTAAATCAAGAAATGGCTAAACTCACTGAGGATCTTAAGAATGCTAATGGTTTAGATGATTTAAAAGATGAGACTTTTACGCTTGCGGATAATGTAACAGAGTTTAAAATAATGCGTAGTAATGGACTGTGGCAAATAGATGGACAGTCTAACGGGGGTTTAGGACCTAATGAGAAAAACCGCCTTCTCGGATACCGCTTTGAAAAATTTGCAAGAAAAAATGAATTCTTATGTCACCAAAGTCATTATGCTAAATACCTCAAACCATCAATTGGTATACTCAACAGTACATACATAGAATCTCCAATTGATGCACAAGTTCAATCAGAAGCAACTTTAGGCATTGTTCAATAACATAAAATCTAAACTAAATAAAATCCTTGCTTCAAAGCTTACGGATACACAGAATCACAAAGATTTTCTAGAAATGATTTATTCGCATCAAGGCGACCAGCTTTTTTTCTTCTGAAATAAAAGGGCAATAAGAAACCCAGTATATGAAAGGCTAAGAAAAAAATAATTAATCCTAGCAAAAATAAATTCTGACGTAATTCTTCTGGCATCTAAGTCTCGTCCTCATAGTAATAGTATTTGTCTAACATCGTAACTCCAAAAGCAATAAAATAACATGCTCGCACAGGGACTCATTAATGCAAAGCCTGCATATTTAAAGATATCAGCTCTATATTTTATTGACTCAGGAGTCTTATCCATAGACCTAAGTCTCGCAAAATTTAAAAAAAATTTTAAGGGGTCATTTTTCCCCAAAAAAGTTAATTTTAAATCAGGGCTATAATTAATCAACCCGCACTAAGCATTTTCTCTATTCTTTTTATTTTCTAAATAATCTAAAAACGGCTCAAAGAGACTGACCTCAAAAGTATAACTATAAGCTAAGATATTTAGATCACTGCACCCTCAATGCAAACAGCACCGCTAATCTCTATAGTAATCCCTAGCTACAACCAAGCTAAATATATAGCCTATAACCTAGACAGCATACTAGCTCAGACTTACAGTAATTTCGAAGTGATATTTATAGATGATGGCAGCAAGGATAATACTGCTGAAATTCTTAAAAGCTATACAGAGAAAGACTCTCGCATTAAATACTTTTACCAAAACAACTCAGAAAGAGCTGTAGCTAGAAGCCATGGCATTTCTAAAGCTAACGGCAAATATATATGCTTAGTAGATTCTGATGATACTTGGCTGCCGCATAAATTAGAAACACAGCTTGCTCTAATGGAGAATGACCCAGAGATAATTCTCTGTTACGCTCCAGTGAACAGAATAGATCCAGAAAATAAACCCCTAAAAAATGCTGCTAGGCAGCAAGAAGGTTACTCGGGTTTAATCTACAAACATCTTTTAATGAGAAATTTCATTCCCTCCGTAACGCCGATGATCAGAGCTTCTGTGTTAAAAAATATCGGCGAGCAAGTCACTGACTTTATTCCTTATGAAGATTGGGATTTTTGGTTAAGATTATCTCGCTGCGGTAAATTCCATCATATTAAAGAAGCTCTCGGTAACTATCGCCTGCACCCTCAGCAGTCGGTAAAAAATGTTAAAGCTCCTCGTATAGAGGAAGTTACTATAAAAGTCTTAGATGCTAATACTCAGGAGTTTCTTTTGGAGCATGCTGAGTGCTTAAATTTTCTCGACCTTGACGAGAAGGATTTTAAAGCCTCTGTAAAAGAAGCTTACAGCTTAGCTTACCTGCGTGTCGCTTACTGGTACTTAGTGGCTGGGGATTCTAAAACAGCTCAAGAAAAATTAAAAGTTTCACTTAATAAAAATACTTTAAGATTAATAGACCCTCGCTTTATTGTTCTGCGACTCTGCTGCTACTTAAGCTCTTTTAATAAAGAACTGGTAACGAAATTCCTTGGAGGTTTTCATTGATAGAGAAAAATGATGCTCCGCGAGAGCCGCACAGTAAAGACTACTGGATAAGAAAAGTTATCAGATTATTCACTCTCACAGGAAATGTATTCCCGCAGTTTCTTTTAATTAGTGCTTTAATCGCTTTCGTAGATACTTATATCGGCTTAAAGCTTGCCCTAGTTTGGGCTATGGGCTATGGGCTAAACCTCATACTTAAAAACACTATTAAAAAATCACGCCCCCCTAAAGAACATGCAAAAGTTCACGTAAAAGGCTATAGCTTGCCTTCGGGGCATGCCTTTATGTCCACGGTAACATATTTAGGGATTTGTCTTTTTTTCGACTTTAATATAGCAGCGAAAATCGCTTTGGCCACTGTCCCATTTTTACTTGGTCTTTCAAGACTTTACCTAAAAGTCCATGATATATATGACATTTGTGCGGGTTGGGGCTTTGGCATTCTGTACTTATATATTTTTTTGCAAGTTAGTTAAGATTTAGCTATACTAGATTATAAATAAATTAATAATTTAGAAATTGTCAACAATTTGAGGATAAGTTCGATTGAAAACGACCCTGACACAGGACGTCGTCATCCCGCGATGTACGACGCCAGAACACGAAATTAAATCAAATTTAAGTACTCCTGCGGCCGTAGGTCAAAATTCTCACGATTCAAAATTACCAAATGCTCAAGTATTACCAGAATTAGGCTCCCCTAATTCTGAGACAGGCAAAGCTTTACATAGCACTGCTGGAATGGGAGATGAATTAGCAAAAAATCTTCAACAAGAAATAGCTCAGATAAATAATTCTCCTGAATTAGAAGCAGCTCCACGTACAACGATTTTCAACACCTGTTCAAATTTACTTACACCAGTACCTGTTCTAAAAAATATTTTTGAAACTTATGCTCATGACAAAAAACTTAACACCCTTGACGAGCAAGGTATTAAAACAAAAATCTCCTTACTTTCTAACCAAGTCTCTGTTTTTTCTAATTTAATCAACTTGATAATTCCGAATAAGCCTGCTTTTGAGGGAATTAATAAAGCGATAGATTTTATCAGCCAATATTCATATAGAAGCATGATAGGCATTTCTGCCTTCGCTAAATTTACTAAAGTAGCAAAAAATAACGATTTAATTGCTTCTATAATGAGCTTTACTAAAACTATCTTTGCATTTAATGCTCAACATATTCTTAGCTTCCCATTAAAGGCTTTGGGCATAAAAGCCAATCTAAATCTGCCTTTTGAAAATTTTTACAGCTGGCTCGGTTTAACTAATGGTCCGATGAACATATCATCAGCAGCGGCGAACACGCGAATGGGTAAAGAAGGTTACAAAAATATTGGTGAAAGCCTTTCTACATTTACTGAACAGATCACCGATACTATAGATAACTTTAAGCAAGCTGCCGCCAAAGGAAATATTTTCTCCGCTTTAGATCCACGCAATGGAGTTGGGGTGCATGGTACTCTAGGTGGTGTTCTTCAGCTTACTGGCTTCTTTATAAAACAAGCGGGCTTAGCAATAAAAGAAAAGAATGCTGGAATCGGTAATATTTTAGTTCATTCTGGTAGTATGCTCAGAAATAATATCGCCTGCTGGTTAACTGATATAGAAAGATTCAGCCCAGATAATATGAAAGCAGGTAAGGTAGAGTCAGTAGCTTCTGGCACTAATTACTCGATCGAAGGAATTCTTGATGAACTTCAACAAGAAGAAAGAATCAATAAAGTGATGGGTAAACAAATCAGAGCATTAATGGGATTATTTGGCACTTGGGCAGCTGCAACTAATGCTGAAGCTGTTCATGAGGAGAATAAAGATTTCAAAGGTAAACCTCTTCTCACAGACTTAAATATAGCTTCATTTGCAAAAGGAATGTTAGAAGCTACGTTAAAAGCTAATCTTGGACACAGTCTTCCTAAAGGTCTTTTAAAGAATTTTTCTCATACAGAAACACCCAAGTAGCTGAGTCCTAGCTTATAATAGATTGGTAATGAAAATAGGGTACTTAGGTCCCGCAGGGTCATTTTCCCATTTAGCGGCGATAAACTTACATAATCATCTGACAGCTTCATCTGAAGAGCTGGATTTTATCAGCTTTCCGACTATTACTAATTTAGTCGAAACTATTTCTGTAAGTAAATTAGATAGTGCTGTCCTGCCAGTGGAAAATTCTTTAGCTGGTGGAGTAGGGGAAACGCTAGATGCTTTACTAAAGCATAATGGTGCCTATGTTACAAAAGAATATATTTTAAATATAGAGCATAACCTCCTAGCTAAGAATGATGTGGAACTTAGTAAAATATCTAAGTTACTCTCACACCCTATGAGTTTCGCTCAGTGTGGTGATTTCGTGCGAGTTCACTGCCCAGCGGCTGAAACGGAGCCTTGCGCGAGTAACAGTCAAGCCGCAATATTAGCTTCTCAAGCTAGTGATGACACGGTGGCAGCCATAGCTCCAGAGTTTTGCGCCAAGCTCTATAATCTTAAAATTATTCGCAAAGCTATTAATGATTCACACAACAACGCTACGCGTTTTTGGCTATTAAAAGATAAACCCGCCGAATTCATTCCAGATGAGGCATCTAAAACATCCATTATTTTTCAAATAATAGATGAGCCTGGTAGCTTACATAAAATTTTAAAAGCCTTCGCTGATAACGATATAAACCTATCTCGCATAGAATCACGCCCCTCTAAAAACCTGCTCGGCAGCTATTTATTCTGCGTAGACTGTAATGCACACCGAGAAGACCAAAATTTCATCAAAGCGATGCGGGAACTCAGCCTATTCTTTAATTACTATAAATGGCTTGGCTCCTATCATATATCAAGGAGTACTAAATGAGTAGATTTAGATATAGATTAATCCAGATCTTCGTCGTTAGCAGTTTCTTCCTAATAGTAGGTAGATTATTCTACCTACAGATCATTCAGGGACCGAACTTTCACAAAAGAGTCAAACAACTACATCAAAGCATCAAGTCTGAAATCAATCGTGGTGAGATTACTGATAAATTTGGTAAGACCTTAGCCATGGACATAGAAAGATATACTCTAGAGTATAATCCAGTAGCAGCTTCTAAAAAAGAGAACAAAGAAGCACTCGCTCTTAAGTTAGGAGCGATTTTTGATTTTACTGAATCATCCCGAAAACTACTCTACAGTAAATACAGTCAGACATTAGCTTATAACCTAACAAGAGAACAAGTTAAAATGATTAGAGGCATTAATTCTCCGTCATTGTACTTACGCAGAGTTATAACAAGATTCTATCCAGAAGACAATTTCGCATCACATATACTTGGTTACGTAGATTCCTATGGAAAACCAAGACAGGGAGCTGAACTCTATTTCCAAGAGGTATTAGAAAATCATACTGAAAATAAATTAGAACTCAGCTTAGACTCTCGCTTACAAGGTTTCGCTGAAGATAAACTAGCCAAGCACTTGGAAAAATCAAAAGCCAGAAGAGGCACTATTATAGTCATGAAAGTGAGGACTGGTGAAATACTCGCTTGGGCTACTGCACCATCATTCAATCCTAATCTATACCAAGAGTACAGCTTAGAAGATATGAAGAACTGGAGCTTAGTCGATGTTTATCAGCCTGGTTCTATTTTTAAAATCATAACAGTCGCTTCAGCACTGGATTCTAAGACTATTGACCTCGATTATAAATTCGTAGATAAAGGCTACATAACCGTAGATAGATGGCGTATCCAAAACCATGACTACTCTGCAAGTAGAACTAAGGCAGAGGAACTCAGCCTTACTCAACTCTTCCAAAGATCGAGTAATCCATTCTCTGCACACCTTGGGCTAAAAATGGGGAACGATACTTTCTTTGATTACCTTTCACAGTTTGGCTTTGGCAATAAAACCAATATAGAATTACCTGGTGAAAGTGCTGGTATCTTACGAGATAAATCTACATGGATGAATTCAGATTTAGCATCTACTGCTATAGGTCAGGGAGCCATCTCTGTCACACCGATACAAGTGCTTACAGCCATTAACACCATCGCAAATGATGGTACTTGGATTAAACCTACTATTCTTAAACTTAATTCAAGTAATCAAAATCTGAAAACTAAAGTTAAGATTCTAGAACCGAAAATAGCTAAAGCAATCCAAAAAATGCTGGCAGAATCGGTAGCAGCAAACATTAAAGACAAACATGCTAATTCAGGTAAAGTAGAGGGATTACGTATCGCAGGTAAAACTGGTACTGCCCAAAAATTAGAGAATGGTAGATACTCAGGCTATAAAACAGTTGCATCCTTTATAGGTTTCTTCCCTGCTGAAAAGCCTCAATATATCAGCCTTGTAGTAATAGATGATCCTAAAACTGATGGTGGCTGGGGTGATACAGTCGCAGGACCTCTGTTTAATCAAGTCGCGAATTATTGTCGGAATCTTTATCTGTAAGGATTTTATTCTTTTATCTTAACCAGATGTTAAGATAAAAGAGGTATTAAGAGCAAGAGAGCCTAGTGCGAGGATAAAAAATGACAACTAATATTAATACAACTACCTCTACCCCTAATTGGGAGATTAAATTACAGACTTCATTACAGAAAGCTGGCTTTGAGGAAGAAAAACAAGGTAAGATTATAGCGAATATAGCCAATGAACTTCAAAAAAAGAGTACAACAGAACCTACAGAAAGGGATATTTTTGAAGCTGCAAATAAAGTTTATAAATTTAATAACCAGACAAACCTTGGACTTGCCAAGGCAATTGATGGCTTGGATGGCAAAATTAATATTCACTTATCAGAAAGTAAAGCTCAATGGACAGATGCAGGTGCTGTGGATGAGCGAGAGCAACCTGATGATTCACGAAACATAATAGGTAGTTCCATAGGGAGAATCAAGGATAAGAATAGAACTACAGAGATTACAGTAAATGATATTATTACGGATTTAAAGGAGAAAAATGTAATCATGGTGAATCCAGGAGAAGTTATGAAAAATAAACATCTCCATGACAACCTTGTGGCTATGAAAGACCAAGGTGTTACAGCAGAACAGATAATAAGAGCTGCTAAGACTGACACAGATTGGAATAAGTTGATAGGGACCGTGAAAAAAAATCAAAACATTACAGTAGATAGCATTATTCGATACACTTAAATCTTTACATGAAGAGGATAAGCATATCAAAACATTACAGTAGATGACATTATTCAAGAGATTGAAGTAAATAAGAAAATTCACGATCGCGAATC
>JAGWWP010000032.1 GCA_018970325.1 Cyanobacteria bacterium REEB446
AGTACAGCAGATCTTTTTAAGGGACAGAGTTCAGATGCTGCGGTGAAGGCATTTTTAAATATTCAGGCAGATTTAGCGAGCTCACAGCAGTTAAATATTAATCAGCAGCGTAAAGACTGGCATGAGGATTTATATCAAAATTTAAAAAGTGATGGTTTGAATTATACTGGAGCTACTTTAGAGACGAATAATGCTGCGAAAGCAGCTGAGATTCTGATCGCTGAGAAGAGTTATATTTCGGATAAGGCTAAGGAGCTGGATAAGAAGCAGGTGCAGGCGATGATTGAGCTGGAAGGGGCGAGGGATTTGGTGGAGGCTTTAAAAGATGATTTGCAACAGGCAAAAGATAAAGGTACTAAAACCAGTGTTTTAAAAGATATCAAAGAAGAGATTAAGCAAGCAGAAAAAGCTAGAGAGCAAGAGAAGAAAGACTTAGCTCAAGCTCGTGATAAGTATGATGATTATATGGCTAACCGTGCAAAAGAGGAGCCAGTGAAAGTTGCTAAAGAAAAGCCTGCCGAAAATAAGCAAAATAATGCTGACAATCAGCCGAAAGCAGTTCCAGCATCTCAAGTAATAGCGATACAGTCAGCTCCAAAGGTAAGTGCTTCTAGTGGAGCCTCTTCTGGAGGTGGCGGAGGAGGAAAACGCAAGTGATTAGGAAAATATTAGAGAAATTTTTTATGATGAAATATTTTAGATACCTAGGAATACTTTTTACTGTAAGTATTTTAGCCTTTAGCTATTTTTACTTTAGCGCTCAAGCAGCAAAGAATAAAAAAGTACTTAATTTAAGTAAAAGAGGTATTAGTGATTTAAGTACTTATACCTTTAAAGAAGGGCTTGAAAAGCTTTATTTAAACGATAATCAAATTAGTGATCTTTCTGGCTTAAAATTACCTTCTACTCTAAAAACTTTAAGTTTAGCTGGTAATCAGATTACTAGATTAGATAATCTCGAACTTAATCAAGGATTGGAAAAATTAAATTTAGTATCTAATGAAATTAGTGATGCCTCGGGCTTAGTATTACCAAGCTCTTTAAAAGAGCTGAATTTAGAATTTAATCAGATTAATAATGTTGTAAATCTAACATTAAATACTGGGCTTGAGACGTTAACTTTGTGGCAAAACCCTATAACAAATTTTTCTGGTTTGCAATTCCCTTCATCACTAAAAAAACTTTTATTAGGTGGAAAAGTAAAAGATAGAATTACACTTATTAATCCACATGAATTAATACTAAACGAGGGTCTTGAAGACCTATTAATAACAAATTTCAATTTAACCACCATTGACAACATAAACTTCCCCAGTACCCTAAAGAAGCTCACCCTCGGCACTAACCGCATCAAACACATCTCTGGCAGCACCTTACCAGCAGGCTTAGAAGACCTAGACGCTGGAAACGGCTTCTTTAACGATTTTTCAGGTACTATATTTCCAGCAGGGCTTAAAAAACTAAACCTAGAGTACAACAATATTACAGGTGAAACATTCTCAGACCTTATTCTTCCAGAAGGTTTAGAAGAATTAAGTTTAAAACGTAATCGCATATTTACTTTCGGTCCAGATATTACTCGTGCTGATGTTTTAGGTGATTTAAAGTTACCAAGTACGCTTAAAAAGCTTGATTTAGAAAGTAATCTTATTCAGCATATTAAAAATTTAGAGATTCCAGACTCGCTTATGGAGCTGAATTTAAAGGAGAATAAGCTGAGTCAGAAGACTAAGAATCAGCTTATTAAGCAGTTTGCTTCTAGGAAAGAATTTAAACTGAAACTTTGATTTTATCTAAAGCCTGGAAATTCAGCCTTAATATCTTTAGCTAACTATTCTATAATCTTAGAGCTAGGAGCAGCATGACACTATTCAGTCTTCCTAATCTTGAAATACAAACCAAAATGCAACAGGGACAGCAATTAAGTAAGCCGCTAGAACACAAAAATCAGGATAAGTCATTTAATTTTCCTTTTATTTTTATATAGCCTTCTCATCATAATTAAAAGAAAAGCTGCAATAAAGCTAATTATACTAATATTCCATCCTAGACTATCAGCACGGATAGGCTCTTTTAAAACATATCGGAGAATAAGCTCCCCAAGTGGCCTAGTCATAGCAGAAAAAATGATAATAATTATCGAATCAGAAAAATTTATTTCAATTTCTTTTGTAGTACCCACAAAGAGAATCATAGAGGAATTAAATAGAAAATTTTTCAAGTCTGTGGTTTTTACTGAGTAGCACAAAGTAGAATAAAACCATGCCCCAACCTCAAAAAGTCTACGACTGTACCATCATCGGTGCAGGTGTCGCAGGACTCGCAGTAGCAGCTTTACTCGCTAAAGATGGCTTTAAAGTAAAATTAATCGAATCTCACAGTAAACCAGGTGGCTGTGCGAGCTTCTTTAGGAATGAGGGCTTTCGCTATGATGTCGGAGCTACGACTTTAAGTGGCTTAGAAGAAGGGCAGCCCATCGCAGAGCTAATTAAAGAATTAGAATTAGATAAAGTAGTTTATAAAAATAAAATCGGCACTGAGGATAAAGAAACTTCACTTAGATTAAGCCACTCCAAAAGAGGCATTCAGATATTTCAAGATGGTCAAATCATCCATCGTTACACAGATAAAGAAAAGTGGATAAATGAATCCTATAAAAAATTGATTTCAAATAAAAATATAGACACAGAAAAAAATCATCGTGCCTTCTGGAATGAACTCTACCGTATAGAAAAAAGTGCTTTTAAAATTCTTAAAGTACATAAAAACCTTTTACCAAATAGCTTTAAAGATTATCTAAGCTGCCTAGCGCCCAGTAAGCTTTTAGCAAGCCTGTCTGGCTTAACTCATCTCCCACAGCTCTATTTACCACTTAAATATTTACTGAAAAAATATTTCTTAAGCGATGAAACTGCTTTTATAAAATTTCTTGATGAGCAGCTTATAATCAGCACTCAGAATAATACAGAAAAAACACCGATATTCACTGCCGCTCTAGGCTTAACTTATGGCTCTAGTATCTACTACGTCTATGGCGGCGTGAATCAGCTTGCTGTAGCTTTACAGAAACGTGCAGAAGAGCTAGGTGCAGAGATCCTTATGCGGCGAGAAGTCTTACAAATAGATATAATTACTCAATCTCCAGTAAACTTATCAACAAAAAATAACACAAAGAATTCACTTTCAGAAGACTTTAGTAAAACTTATTTAATAAAAGATAAAACAGGCGAAGAACATCTAAGCCATAAGATCATCTCTAATCTTACATTCTGGAGCATGGCTAAACTAACTAAAGGCGAGACTCAAAACTTCTTTCAGGGCTTCGTTAATAAGTTTAGTTATGATATCAGTGCTTTTACTATCTATCTTGGTTTAAATACTAATTACATTCCTCCCACTGACTATGCACAGATAAATCTAAATAAGCAGATTCAGCACTGCTGTTCCCATTCTTTCTATATAAGCTTTTCACGTCCTGATGATGAGATAAAAGCCTCTGAGGGAGGATTAAATATAATTATTTCTACCCATACTAAAGCTCAAGAATGGCTTAATTTACCAGAAGAGGAGTACCTGAAGAAGAAGACAGAGACTGAATCTTATATTTTAGAAGAATTATTTAATACTATCCCTGAATTAGTAAAAGAAGACGGGAACACAGAAAATGAAACCGTGCAAAGCTCTATAGAATTAGCTGCAAGCGAATCAAGGATTAGCTTAGATAAAATTAGGTACAAAATCAAATCTTTAATTTCAGGAACTGCTAAGACTTTTCTTCATTATACTAAGCGTAAGAATGGGGTGGTGGGTGGGCTGCCTCACTCAGTAGATTATAGTTTCTTTGAATTAATGCCCAAAAAAGTTCCTAATGAAAATATTTACATGGTGGGTGATACTGGATTTCCTGGACAGGGATTAGTTTCCACTGTTTATTCAGCGCTTAGTGTTAGAGAGAGCCTGTGAAGTGAAAATCTATTAATGTATTAAGCTTCAGATGAGCCTCTTGGGTAAAGATTTTTTTCTCCATATCTTTACCCTGAAATTTTAAAATCAAATATTAAAATTTCAGGGTAAAATAAAAACATGAAGTCTATCGCTAGAGAAGAAGCTTTACAAGATCTCGAAACAAAATTAAAAAGCTTCAAGAATAGCGTTTATAGAGCTAAGAGGCTTTGGCATAGAGACTTTCACTAAATTAAAAGAAACTAGCCGTAAATCTGAGCAGTTAGATATCAGCAAACTCTGGCTGAGAGGAGGTTTTCCACGTTCTTATCTATCTTCAAGCATAAAGGATTCTTATGAATGGCGAGAAAATTTCATAAAGACCTTTCTTGAAAGAGACATACCAAATTTAGGAATTAATATCCCCGCTAGAACCCTAAGGCAGTTCTGGACTATGCTTTCACATTATCATGGACAAGTATTCAACGCCTCTGAATTAGCTCGCAGCATGAATTTAAGCAGCCCTACTATTCAAAGATATTTAGATATATTAAGTGGAACATTTATTATTAGACAGTTACAGCCTTGGTTTTATAACGCAAAAAAACGAATAGTAAAAAGCCCTAAAATATACTTCAGAGATTCTGGTCTACTACATGTTTTCCTAAGCATAGACTCTAAAACAGGTTTAACAAGAGTGTTTTTTTTGGAGACTACATACTGGAGCAGAATTAGATTTGGTTTTTCAAAAATCTGGTAAATTATATGGCTTAGAAGTTAAATATAGTGATGCTCCTAAAATGACTAAGTCCATGCATTCAGCTCTAGCAGAACTGAATCTAGAAAAGCTATTTGTACTTTACCCAGGTAAAGATGCTTATAAATTGGATAAGAAAATCGAAGTTATTGGAATAGAGGCACTTTCAGCTTTAAGCTTAAAAAATACAGTTAACTAAAACACTGACGCCGCAAGCGTCACAGCCACATCTTCGATCTCAGGAATATGAGTACCTGGGAAAGCCGTCTTAGTAGCAGAGTCCACCATAATACTACAGTAAGGGCAAGCCACACTGACTTTATCTGGCTTATGCTCATTTAATTCCTCAAAACGCATTACATTAATATGACTACCAGGCATTTCATACCAAATCTGAGCACCACCACCACCACAGCAAGTGCTTTTCTCCCTTTCGTTAACAATGCTCTTCAACTGTAAACCAGGAATACTCTCAAGAATGAATCTAGGAGGATTAAACACACGATTATATCTACCTAAATAGCATGGATCATGGTAAGTAACCGAGATATCTACAGTATTCTTAGGTATCAAGCGAGATTCTTGAATTAATTTAGCTAGAATCTCCGTATGATGATAGATTTCAACATCTTCTAGACCAAATTCTGTGTACTCATTCTTGAAAGTATTATAGACATGCGGGCACTGAGTAATAATCTTTTTAACTCCAAAGGCTTTAAAAATTTCAATATTTTCCATGACTATTTCTTGAAACATGGCTTCATCACCAGCCCTGCGAGCGATATCTCCAGAACTCTTCTCTTCATTACCCAAGATAGCAAAACTAAGCCCGGCAGCCTCAAACAACCTTGCATTAGCTTTAGATACCTCTATATTACGAGTATCATAGGAACCAGGACTACCTACCCAGTATAAATATTCAAACTCAGCTTCCCCGCGACTTAAAACTTTAAGATCCATATCATATTCAGACTTAAGAGTATCTACCCACTTCTCTCTATCACTAGGAGGCAGTCCCCAAGGATTAGACTTAGTACGTACATTCTTAAGCGTAGACTGTAAATTAGCTGGAGCTTGATTCATCGCAAGCAAACCACGCCTCATATCTATAATAGTATCCACATGCTCAATTAAGACTGGACACTCTTCTACACAGGCATTACAAGAAGTACATGACCAGAGTACGTCTGGATTAATGAATTCATACAAACTCGGAGAGTGTTCTTCGTGCTCAGCAGATTTATTACCAAAACCACTAACATGGCTTTGAGATAATTTTTTTATATCCAAGAAAAGATGCTTCGGTGAAAGTGGTTTATCAGTATTTTGAGCTGGGCAGACAATATGGCAGCGCCCACAGGCCGTACAAGCTTCACTGTCTAAAAGGGTTTTCCATGAAAAATCTTTATACTCAAAAACACCAGCATTAAAATCTTCTTCATTAATTTCTAAGCCCTTTTCCTCAGCTTCAAGCATATCTGATAGCTTAAATGGAGTATAAAGCTGTCCCCTTGCTCTTTTCGAATGAAAGAACATAGAAAGTGGTGCCATGAAAATATGAATAAACTTAGAATAGGGTATCAAAGCGATAAAAGCACAAGTTAGCAGAGCATGAGTCCACCAAAGCGTCACATGAGCCCCTCTTAAATCAGCATCAGTCATAAATTGAAAAACTTGAGCTAGGGCGTTACCAATAAAAGCATAGGACTCGTCTGCTGGAGTAGCAGCGATTCTCAGCCCCTCTACCATAAAACCAGTCACCACTAAACTCAACAGAAATACTGGCTGAATCCAATCCTTCTGAGTATTATCAAGTTTCTTACTAGTAAAAAGATAACGACGCAGAGCAAATATCGTGATGCCCAGAAATAAAAATAAACCTCCAAGCTCCGCTGCAAAGCTGACCAATTTATAAAAGCTGCCTTGAAAAAAATATATCGGTGAATGATCCTGAAAACCTACGATATTCGTAACTATCCAGAGGGTCATAAAACCAATAAACACACCAGCATGAGCAAGACCAGGAGTCTTTTTCTGAGAGGTTTTCTTATGCAAGAAAGCATAAGTGAAAACATAAACCAGTCTATTCCAGACATCACTAAAACGATTCTCACCCTTAGGGAACTTACCAGCGGTAATAATCAATATTTTCTTATAAACTCCATGGACAAGAATCCCTGTAGAAACAAGGATTAAAAAATAAAATAAAATTTTCGCAAAAGGTGCATCAATATTCCACCAGAGTTGGCGGGTTTCTAAGATAACAGCATTTGGAACTATAAGTGCAGATTCCATTAAACTATAATATATCCTAGAAATATGCACTTGTCATTAAAGCCAAAACCTAAATTTCTTGAAATACTGGCCCAAAAAGTTATTGTCTATGATGGTGCGATGGGAACTAATCTCTTTAATTACAATCTGACAGCAGATGATTACGGCGGAGCAGCTTTTGAAGGCTGCCCTGAAATGCTCAATAAAACTAAGCCTGAAATCATTCAAGAAATTCATCGTAATTTTTTCAATGCTGGAGCTGATATTGTTGAGACTAATAGCTTCGGTTCTAGTAGACTCGTTCTTGGTGAATACGGCATCAGTGAAGAGAGCTATGAAATCAGCAAACTTGCAGCTAGGTTAGCAAGAGAGGTCGCTGATGAATTTACAATTAAAGAACCAGAAAAACCTAGATTTGTAGCTGGCTCTATTGGACCAGGAACTAAACTTGCGACCTTAGGTAATGTTCACTTCGATGAGCTGAAAAACTCTTACCTAGATCAAGTTCAAGGTCTAATTGATGGTGGGGTTGATGTTATTTTAATTGAAACTTGCCAAGATCCTCTACAGATAAAGGCTGTACTTGTAGCTTGCTATGAAATATTCTCTAAAATAGAAGAAGAATTTAAAGATAAAACTGATGAAGAGCTGTTAGCAGCTTACCCAAGGGGAGAGGTTACTAATCTTCAAGAATTCGAAACATTTTCAAATTTCGAGACATCTTCAAATAAAACAACTGCTATAACAAATCAATATCGCATCAAAACTGGCTTATCAAAAAGATTTAGACTCCCACTGCAAGTACAAATCACGATAGAACAAACTGGCACAATGCTAGTCGGCACAGATTTAAATGCTGCACTTACGACAATAGCAGCATACCCGATAGATATATTCGGTATGAACTGCGCTACTGGACCAAAAGAAATGCAGGAACATATTCAGTATCTAAAAGATAACTGCCCAGTAAAAATAAGTTGTTTACCAAATGCGGGCATCCCAGAAAACGTCTGCGGCCACGCCCATTTCCCTTTAGGACCAGATGAATTTACTAGCTATCTTTCTAAATTTATTACTGAATATCAGGTAAACATAGTAGGTGGCTGCTGCGGTACTAGTTATCAGCATATTAAACAATTAGCTGATGCCGTGAAAGACTTATCAGCACCGCGAAATGACACTAATGCTAAAACTCAGGAAGTTAGAAATTCTCTTTCATCACTATATTCAGCAATCAATATGGACTTAGACACTAAGCCTATTATAGTCGGAGAAAGAACTAACGCTAATGGCAGTAAGCTTTTTAAAGACTTGCTCGCAAACGAAGACTATGACGCAATTATAGACTTAGCTAAAGAGCAAGTCGAAGAAGGAGCTCAAATTTTAGATCTCTGTGCAGCTTACGTCGGGCGGAATGAAATACAAGACATGAAGGAAATACTCTTCAAGCTCAATACTGCAATCAGCATACCAATAATGGTAGATAGCACTGAGGCAGATGTTCTAGAAGAATCACTTAAATTGATCTCAGGCAAAGCTGTCGTAAACTCAGTCAACCTCGAAGATGGCGAGCATAGAGTTGAACTTATAGCTAAGCTCTGTAACAGATACGGCGCAGCATTAGTAGTACTCACCATAGATGAAAGTGGCATGGCGAAAACCGCCGAGAAGAAGCTGGAAGTCGCTGAGCGACTATATAATTTACTAGTAAATCAGCATGGCATGAATGCAAATGACATCATCTTTGATACTCTAACTTTCACTCTCGGCTCTGGGGATGAGGAATTTAGAAAAGCTGGTATTGAGACTATCGAAGCGATTCGCTTAGTAAAAGAAAAGATGCCTGGGGTAAAGAGCATACTTGGTGTTAGTAATATTTCATTCGGCTTAGACCCTAAATTAAGAACAGCCTTAAACTCTGTATTCATGCATGAAGCCACTAAAGCTGGTTTAGATATGGCTATCGTTAATAACAAAAAAATTATCCCTCTGCATAAAATAGAAAATCGACTCAAAGAGCTATGCCTAGATTTAATCTACGATAGAAGAATTTTCAAAGATAATGGTGAGTGCAGTTTTGATCCACTTATGGAGTTACTCGCTTTAGTCGAAGATATTAAATTAGATGATAATGCTAAAACCAATCCCTATGAAGGTTTAAGCGTAGAGCAAATACTCTCTCAAAGAATTATAGATGGTAATAAAACTAATATAGATAAAGATCTAGACTTAGCAAGAGAAAAGGGACACAAGCCACTAGATATTATTAATCAATTCCTCATGGATGGCATGAAAATAGTAGGTGAGAGATTCGGAGCTGGTGAAATGCAGTTACCTTTCGTACTACAGTCTGCTACAACGATGAAGGCAGCAGTATCTCACCTAGAACAGTTTATGGATAAAGTTTCAGCTAATACACATAAAGGCTCTCTGGTATTAGCTACGGTGAAAGGTGACGTTCACGACATCGGTAAGAACCTAGTTGATATAATACTTTCAAACAATGGTTACAAAGTTTACAACTTAGGTATAAAACAACCAATAGAAGAAATTATTAAAGCGATAGAGGAGCACAAGCCAGACCTACTTGCACTTTCAGGCTTGCTCGTTAAATCAACTCTAATAATGAAGCAGAACTTAGAAGTTTTAAATGATAGAAGCATAGATCTTCCCGTTATATTAGGCGGGGCAGCTCTTACTAGGCGCTTCGTAGAACAAGACTGTGCAAATATCTACAAGGGCACAGTCTTTTATGGCTATGATGCCTTTACTGATTTAGATATAATGGAAAGACTCAGCAGTAAAACCTCACTTGACGAGATTAAAAAAGAATTTTACAAAACCAAACCTAGTGCAGAAAATACGAACAGCGCTTACCAAGAGGTAGGAGACTCTGATGAAGACAGCTACGCACCATTATTAAGTTACACCGAGAATTTATCCTCAGTCCCAGCTTTAAAGAATGATGCCATCCCAGTAATCCCCTTTTACGGAGATAGAATCATAGACTCTACAGAAATAGATCTAGATGAGATGTGGAGCTATTTAAACTTAGATGCGATGATAATCGGTCAATGGCGCATGGGGAAAGGGAAACGCTCAGATGAAGAATATAAAGCATTCTTAGATACTGAAGTCTACCCAGTACTCGAAAGATTAAAAGCAGAAACCAGAAAAAATCCTTGGTTTAAGCCTCAAATCATCTATGGTTACTACTACTGTAAAATAGATGAGACTAACCCAAACCAGCTCAACATTTACTCTGAAGATAAAACTCAAGTCATAGACTCCTTCATCTTTCCAAGACAGAATAAAGATGAATATCTCTGCCTAAGTGATTATTTTCGACTTGAAGATACAAATTCTTTTAATATAGTACCTTTCCAGCTAGTTACCATCGGCGTTTCAGCAGCAGAATTCGTAAATAAACTTTACCAAGCTGGGGAATTTTCAGAATACCTCTATTACTACGGCCTAGCGACAGAGAGTACAGAAGCACTTGCCGAATATGCTCATGCTCGCATCAGAAAAGAACTAGGCTTTAGTGCTGAAGATGATAAAGACACGAAAAAATTACTACGCGGCTCTTATCATGGCATGCGTTTTAGCTTTGGCTACCCTGCCTGTCCTCGACTAGAAGATCAACTCAAATTATTTGAGCTATTTAAGCCCGATAGAATAGGCATGAAACTATCTGATGAATGGCAGATTCACCCAGAACATAGTACATCTGCGATAGTTATTCATCATCCAGCCGCGAAATACTATAATGTAAAAATTAACTGAATTAAACAATGAAAAATGATTTTTTATCAAGCCTACTTAATATCATCAAAGCCTTTTTCGTGGGAATAGCCTACGGCTTCTATGATTTGATTCCGATCAAGAAAACGCCTCGAAATGAGCCTGTAGACGAAAACGCAGAAATTGGAGTTCAGCAGCAACACCATAGGACTGCTGCTGAACGAACAAGTTCAAGGCTGAGGAGGACGAATGACCGCAGTGTACTGCCAGTACATGAGGATCATGAGGACAACGAAAACGCAGAAATTGGAGTTCAGCAACAGTCCAGCTGGAAAAAATATTATAAAGTGCCAGAATGGAGATACTTTATAGTACGAGAAATAACCGCTCAAATAGTTATAGTCTTAGTTTTACTAATCATCGTAAGAACGACTATTGGTGAATTCAGATACATACCAAGCGAAAGCATGTTACCGACCTTAAAAATCGGTGATAAACTTTTCGTAGAAAAAATAAGCCGACTTTTTAGAAAAGAATATCAGCGTGGAGATATTATTATTTTTTTTCCACCAGCTTCAGCAAGTGAAGGCAAAGAAAGTATATTAAAAGATCCAATCAACTTATTAATTCGCTTAACTGGTCTACCATTTCTGCCTCAGCCAGAGGCTTACATCAAAAGGCTTATCGGCCTACCTGGAGATAAGGTTGAAATAATAAAAGGCGATGGTATATACATTAACGATAAAAAACTTTTAGAGCCTTACCACGAAGGCAGTCCTGAATTTATTGCAGCCTATAGTTACGGAGCAGTCACGGTTCCAGCCAATAATTACCTGGTTTTTGGTGATAATCGTAACTTTAGCTATGACAGCCATTACTGGGGCTTCCTTCCTAAAGATAGGGTTATAGGCCGAGCTGCTTTTTTAATTTATAGAAGTCTTGATCAAAAACCACATTTTTTTGATGCCTCAATGTTATAAATTAAACTGAATGCTCAATTTCCAGCTTTTTCTAATTCTATTAACAGCACTTCTGGTTTTCTCATTTGGAGTAGCTTCTGTGCCTATTGCCGGAGTTGACGAAGGTAGGTTCACTCAGGCCTCTCTTAATATGCTTACTACAGGAGACGGGTTCATTCCACAAGTCGATGGTATTTTCAGGCTAGAAAAACCCATACTATTTTACTGGGAACAGGCTGTTTCATTTTTAATCTTCGGTACTACTGAATTTGCTGCTCGCTTACCCTCAGTGTTATCTGCTACAGGTTTAGTTGCACTGGCTTATTTCATGGGTGGCATACAAGGCACACCTTTAATCGCTGGATTAATCTGCTTAAGCACCCTATTTATAAACTTCTTCGCTAAAGTAGCCATGATCGATATGAGTCTATGCTTATTAATCTCTGCGACACTAAGCTTCTTCTTTTTATCCTATTTCTTTAAAACTAAAACTAATAATATTTTCAATAGGCAAAACTCCGATACTAGAATATATTTTTACCTAGCTAGCTTTAGTGCCTCTCTAGGCTTCCTATGTAAGGGTCCTATAGCCTTAGTTTTGCCGAGTATAATCATATTCATTTTTTTATTAAAAGAAAAAGAACTAATCATATTTTTTGCTCAAAAAAAATATGATTCATTAATTTGTATCGGAATGTTTCTCTTAATAAATATTCCTTGGTATCTTCTTGCCCATATAAGGACTCATGGTGAATTTACTAAAAGCTTTTTCCTCGGAGATAATCTAGGACGTTTTCTAGAAACCACCAGTAATCATGGTGGAGCGATTTGGTTCTACATACCCGTAATTCTTATCGGATTCTTCCCTTGGTCATTCTTCTTGATCCAAGCATTATTAAATGATCAAAACTCAAGCAAGGTATCTAGGATTAATATTATTGACAATACCAACACCTTAAGAAGGTTTAATTTAATCTGGATTGCCGTGACTTTTATTTTCTTTAGCCTTTCTCAAACTAAATTAATTACCTACATTTTACCAATTTCCCTACCCCTCATTTTAACCGTAGCCAAATATTGGTCAATGAAAATGAATGCTGGACGAGGTTTTCAAAATAGGAATTATGATATTTTAGGTGGTTTTCTGGCTTTATTTATCACTGTTCCAATCTGCTTATTAATTATTTTAGATAAATTAAGCAACTCCCTAAATGCTCAATTAGTCGGAGAATTACAGTTTTTCCTAGTAGTCATAGGAATATTTTTCTCCTGCACCCTGATTATTGCAATGACCTCAATTAAAACTAATCTCAAATTATCTTTTGGGCTAATTCTTATTTTTTCACTCGGTCTATATTTATTTTCTATGGAATTAATAGCTAAACCATTAATAAAAAGCTTAGATGGTGGTATTAAAAGCTTTTGTACAGAGATATATGTCCCCGCGAAAGAACATGCAAAAAAGCATAAAAGAAAAATAGCAAAGCTTGCTAGCTATAAATTAAATAGAGCGAGTATTGGTTTTTACTGCAAAGATACTGTAAATAACTTCAATGATATAAAGTCTTTAAATAAATTCTTGGCTTCAACAGAGACATTTCAGAGACCTGTTTATTTACTAGTGAGAAATGATGAATCTCAAAATATTACAAGTCAAATAATCAGAGCACGTACGATAGTTAAAAAAACGGATAAGCTATCGCTGCTTAGAATTAGCTGAGCAACTGGAGTTTCACTAAATACCCAAGATGTTCAGGTTAATATCTAAAGAGTAAGTAACTGAGGATCTTTCATAATTCTCTCAACAACGTAAGGACTCTTTGACAGTGCAAATAAAAACCGCCACAATTTATTGCTCACAGTGAAATTTTCAGCTTGATCAAGATTATTCAATAAAATCAAAGCAACTTCTTTTAGGTTTTTCCCAGCAGACTTTTCCAATATTTTACTTACCGTTTCATCGCCTAGCGTTTTGACTAAGTTACCTAATTCATCATCTAAATTTGAAGTTTTCAATTTCTGCTTTAATTGTGAAATTTTCCCCAAAGCTGGCTGAACTAAAAATGGGTTAATATCCATAGTTTTAGCAATAGTAGATTTTTGTACCGCTTAAGAGCTTACCACTTAATCGTCGCAAAAGAATCCATATCAATATTCATACGATTACGATAAATAAGTAATAACAAAGATAAGCCAATTGCGACTTCAGCAGCCGCAATCGCCATTACAAATAAACTAAAAGCCTGCCCCTTAACGGCAAGTGGATCTAAAAAATGAGCAAAGGCCACAAAGTTTATATTAACCGCATTAAGCATAATTTCAATACTCATAAGAACCCTAAACGCATTTCTAGAAATTAAAAGCCCAAAAAGACCGATAGAAAATAACAGTGCTGAAAACGTAAGGTAGTGAACTAATGTAACTGTCATAATTTATTTAATATCCTTTTTACTTAGAAGAATAGTACCAACCAGCACTATTAAGAGAAGAACAGAAACTAATTCAAAAGGCAAAATATATTTATTTAGCATTAAGAAACCAATCTGTGAGAGGTACTTATCATCAACAAGTTGCACTAAAGATGATTGCCTTTCTGCACCAGTTAATTTCGCAATAGCCTGCCAATCTTGAGAACGAATCACAAAGCTTAAAACCGCAAAAACAAGAGACGATATTAACACTGCAAATGTAACTCTCGCTTTAGAAGAAAAAACTGATTCTTTAATATTATGAGCCTCTTCTTTTAAAGAACAGAGCATAACCGCAAAAACTATTACTAAAACTATACCCACCGCATATATCAAGACTTGTGAAACTGCTACAAAATTAGCATTAAGAAGGAAATAAAGCCCCGCTATCCCGATAAAAGAACCGATTAAAGTAAAGCCAGCCCTCACTAAGTTAGGATTAAGTATCATACCTAAAGCACAAATTATAGAAATTGTGGCAAGAATATAAAAGGGCAAGGACGAAATAGTAGCTAGAAACTGCATCAAATTACATTCTAGTATAATTGTTTCGACAAGTAAATTTATGAGCTTGAAAAATTTAACCGAATCAAGAATTATTATTGACGGTCCAAGTGGTAAACCTCAAATCAAAGGTACAAAAGTCAGTGTAGCTGAACTGATCTTACAAATTATCGAGGGGAAAGAGCCTCCAGACATAGTTAGAGCTTACCGCAGTCTGAGACTAGAAGATATTAAAGCATGCTTAGCTTACTGCTACTGCATTTCAGACAATATAGCTTTAAAACTTCAAACCACAGATGGTGCTACGAAAGATATACTAAAAGACCCAGAGCTAGAAAGAGACAATAAAGAGAAAGCCTTTAATGTATTCTATGAAACTTTAGCAAGTCAAGCTTCAGTCCAAGAAGATTTAACCAAGGCTCATATAAGCAGACTGAAGGAAACTAAAAAGCTTCAAGTAAATGAAGATGCTGGCAAGATGTCTACACCTAATAAAAGAGCTTATGACCTTATTATAGAACTGGGCATCAAAGAAACGACACGCATATTTACTGATCTAGATGCAGTGGAACAAAAGCTTGATATGAGTTTTGATAATTATCTATTTCAGATCAGAAAAGATGGTAAAGCTTGGCTTACTTATTCAGTAAAAGATAAAATAGAAATAGATAAACAAATGCGACGCAATCTAAAAGTACGCTTTATAAATTTACAGAATGCAAAAGATGAAGGTATTTATGAAGGCTATCTAAGTACAGACAGGAAACATAAAATTTTCATAGAACGTAACGAAGATGGCAAAACCTGTGGCAGGGCACTTTAATGGCAGATATTGGCGGCGCTAACAATTTCGATCCTAAAGCAAAAAAAATCTCAGGAGCAAAAGCTACTGATAAGAAAAATACTAAACCCTCAGCAAACGAAGTAGAGAATAACCATAGAGAAACGCATTTAAAAAAAATTCGCAAGGAAAATCAAGGCCGCTATTTAAATGCGAGTGATGCTCAAAAATTCGTTCCCAGAGCCTCACGAGAACAACATCTAGATCAATTCTCTCCAGAAGCTGTAAACGAAGATGACGATACTGATTTAATTACACCATTTAAAGCAAAAGAAGAAAAAGAAAAGGCTTTCATTAAAAATCCTTTACTCAAAAGTAAACTCGACCTAGTCTCCAAATCGGGCACATCACACCTAAATGATCATCACGATCACAACAAATCAAAACCTCCCAAACCTTCATTAAAATCCCTACTTGCACCGAAAGGAAATATAGAAAGGAAAATGAATTACGAAGAACTCATTAACTTAAACCCTCAATTAAAGAAAGTTTCCAGTGTTCAAATCGATAATATGAAAGAACTAGTTAAAACAATGGAAGGCGAAATGGAGTACATCCAGAAAGAAAAAACTTTAGAAAACAAAGCCACAAAAAAAGAATCAACAAGCTCCCCCCTTACAGAGCTTTTTGACTTCGATGAATTATTTAAAAACTTCAATTACAACGATTTACAGTATTCACTAGCAGCCTTATCCGAAAACGAGCTTGAGGATAAGGTTAAAACACAAATAGAGAATATTCATAACGCCCTAAGCGAAGATAATCCTTTGCAAAATTTCCTACTATTAAATTTCCCCTATCCATTTCCTCTTTACTTTAAAGCATTAGACAGCGAATTTGAAGATATCCTCGACGAGCTAGAAGAAGAAAATGAAAGACAGGAAAAGAACCAAGATACCTACGATAATGAAAGCGAAGACGACAATGATGGGGATGAAGAAGATGATGCAGAGTTCATTCCAGACTCTATAGCTGCCCTATCTCTAGAAACCTATAATTTTGGCAAAATACTTGCATTGGTTAAATATTCGAAAGATCTTAATAAATTTGAATTAAGTTTTAAAGGCGATGTCAACGGTGAAGAACTGGCCATTGCCATTAATTCAAACATAGAATTCGCCTTGAGTGCAGACACTCGTATCAAAGAAAAACGCTTCAGAACGTGGAAGGATAAGGCTTATGGTCATATAGCTAGAAATGAGCAACGAAAAATTCAAACTTTTATTGAAGGTGAAGCTAATCCGGTCTTTTTAAAAACCTGCTGCACACTTGTTAACTCTATTTTACGCAGTGATCAAGAGATAAGCGAATCCGAGAAACATAAAGGCGGTAAGATGTTATAAGTCATGGGATCAAGTGATTTAGAAAAAAGAATTATCGCAAAAGTCTCTTCTGCACATGGAATTAAAGGGGAAATAAAAATCTTTCCTCTTCTTGATTCATTTGAAGCATTAGAAGATATTAAGATAATCACCATCAACAACCAAGACTTTCATCTAGAGAGTTTTAGGCCAGCAAAACAATTTCTCATAGTAAAACTCAAAGAAATTAGAGACAGAAATAGTGCAGAAGCATTATCTGGTTATGTATTTGCAGAGATCAACAGTGACCTAGAAGCTGATGAATTTTTCATTCAAGACCTTTTTAAACTTAGGGTATTAAATGAACAGGGACAAGAACTTGGCATAATTGAGAATGTCGGTGAAGGTGCACAAGTAAAAATTTTTGTTAAACTTAACGAAACTTTTCAGAAGCGTAATTCTTTAATAATTCCTTTTGTACAGCAATTCATTGAGGAAATCAACATAGAAGAAGGCTTTATAAAAATTAAAGAAAGTGAATTCCTTCTTAGCTTGAACAGCTAGTCCTAATTCTGCTAACATAGCAATTTGGTACTGCCATGAATATAATTGAAGGTTTAACTTTTGACGACGTTTTCTTAATCCCTAAATACTCTAATATTGAGCATCGGGCTGAAGTTAGCACTAAAACACAGATACTCCCAAGCTTTACGCTTGACGTTCCTTTCGTCTCTGCGAATATGGATACAGTAACTGAGCATAAAATGGCTTTTAGTATGATGGAACATGGCGGTGTTGGTATACTTCATCGTTATCTCAGTATCGAAAGCATGCTTGAGCAAATTGAACTTTACAACGCTGAACTAGTAACTCATAAAGTCAGTCCTAAAGCTCCTTTCATAGTTTCAATCGGTGCGAATGATTTCGAAAGAGTCAAAGCTGCTTATACAGTAGGTATTAGAAACTTTTGTATAGATGTAGCTCACGGTCATCACCTTCTCGTTGAGAGATGTATCCAAAAATTAAAAGAACTTTATTCAGATATCGGAATTATTGCTGGTAATGTCTGTACTTACCAAGGCGCTTATGATTTATTTAAGTGGGGCGCGGATTGCGTAAAAGTCGGTGTTGGTCCGGGTTCAGTATGTACCACTAGAATTAAAACTGGTTCTGGCTATCCTCAACTCTCAGCTATCAAACTAGCTTTTCAGGCGAAGAAAGATTTTCAGCAGGTAAATCCTAATAGTCAAAAATTTATAATTGCTGATGGCGGTATTAAATATTATGGTGACTTAACTAAAGCGATAGCAGCTGGTGGTGATGCAGTGATGATGGGATCTTTATTTGCTGGTTGCAAACAAACTCCTGGAACTGTTTTCAGAAATGAAAATGAAGAAATGGTAAAAAGCTATAGAGGTATGGCCTCTATTCCAGCTCAAAGCGATTTTGGGATAGAAGATTTTAACGAAGAAGGCATTTCACTTACGGTGAAATATAGAGGTAATGTGAAGCACATTATCGAAAGACTCGTAAAGGGTTTAAGAAGTGGCATGAGCTACAGTGGTGCTAGAGATATAAAAACCTTACAAGAAGTAGCTGAATTCGTAAAAGTTACTCAAAGTGGTCACATTGAAGGGCAGCCACATAAAGCCTTTAAGAATTAAGCAGAGATTTTTGCGCGCGGGGGCGGTCTCTAAGCAGAGATACGAGCTTGCAGGCAATCCCTTAGCTTCCTCGCTGATAGGTGAGAGACTTTAATATCAGCAGCCTTAAAACCTTGATATTCGATATGGATTCTTTTTTGGCTTAAACTCAAATCCAGTAAAGAATTATTAAGTAAGTCATTTTTTACGCTCTCTGCGAAATCTTCTAAATAAGTAATTTTTTCACTTGCGACATTATAAATGCCACAGGCATTTGCTTCTATTAACCCTATTAACATAAAACAAAAGTCTCTTATACTCACAAAGTCCCTAACTATTTGCCTTTCAGCTTCTGCATTAATTTTCACCGTAAAGTTTTCATCCATAGCTGTATTTAGGAGCTGTTGTTTGAAATTTTGATATACCCCCCTGCATTCAAACTCCCCCCCATAAGGGTTCGCTAGCCTAATTACTAAAAAAGATTGTTCTAAAATCAGCTCCCCAAAATCAGCCCTTGCTATTTCAAACTTTTGAAACAGTTCTTGAATAAATTTTTCGATTTGCATTTTATAAATGCCATAAGCACTTACTGGTTTTAGAAGATCATCCTCTTGGCTTGGGATTAATGGATCAGAGTTATTTTCGCCATACACAGCAGAAGAAGATAAATAAATAAATCTTATTACAGAATTAGTTTTTAAAGCAAACTCATGAAGTCCTTTAATAAAAAGCTTTTCTGCTTCTAAATTATTTAATGATGCAAAATGTAAAATTTCTAAACTACGCACTGAGCTGCCGTGAATCTCTTTAACAGAAGTTAATAAATCACCTTGAGTATCACTGAATAAACTCTCTAATAAGCAAGTGAATTGCTCTGCCTGAGACAAGTCAAAAGCAATTTTTTTGATCTTATTATTTTCTAAAATGCCAAGATCCAGCCTTGAAAGCTTTAGATTCCTATCAATTAAAAGAATTACGTCATAAGCTTCAAAAAAATCAGGGTGCGATGTTTGAATAAAGTTTAAAAAATTAGCAGCTAGATAGCCCGTCGCACCAGTCACCAAAAAAACTTTATTTACTTTCAGCACAGATCAGAGTATAGCTAACTTAATGAAGTAATAAAAAACTTTATTTTTGATTACGGGACGTCAAGTAAGGAGCTTACAGTGTAGCCATCTTATTCGTCTCTTTTTGCATTTTCTGCTGTTCTTCCTGTTCTTTATTCCAGTAGGATTCCTCTCCCCTTAAAGCACCTAAAGATGCTTTTAAAACAGCGATAGCCTGTCTAGTAACAGCTGAACTACCTGAATCCTTGGAGAAATCTGTCCAAGCACCATGCATGTCCTTAATCAGACCAGCATCATAAGCAATAGTTGTAAGAACTTCATGCTGATCATTAGGACTTAACTCATGCTTACTACCCAAGTATTCATTAAAATCTTCACGAATCTCACTAACGCTTTTAAAAGTATTCGTAGTCTTAGCAGTATCACCAGCCTTACTTCTCTTAGTCGCTTCCGCTCCTTCCAATTCTAAAAAATCCGACATAAGACCTTCTAGCTGGGTGATTTCCTGCTGTACAGAGTCGATCAGTGACCGAGTCTGTGATAATCTGATTGTCGGATCAATAGAACTCATAATTTACCTACCTAATTAAAACGATTAGTTAATCAACCCTTAGCCTGAACCACTCGCTAGTTTATTTGTTGCTTGAATATCTTTCTTATTCTCATCAATCTCTGATTTCCAGAATTGAGCTTCATTTCTCCAAAAACCAAGTAAAGACTTAGCTGCCGAAAGATCTATCCTTAGAGCTGCCGCTGATACTCTTCCAGCATCAGTATTGAGCCCTAAAGCATCGTTCATCTGCATCTCCAAATCAGAGAGTATATCCTGATTCAATTCTACGTAAAACTCGCACTGTGCATGCATGACCGATGGATTCACTGAATTTAATTCCATCTTAAATGCCATCTTACATTCCCTCCTGTTTTCTCATTCTCTCTAACCTTACTAACTGCATTCTATATTCCTCCTCTGATGAATTAGTTCTAAAAGCTTTCTTTACAAGTGCATAATGATCAAACCTTTCTTCACTTGAAGAAGCATCCTTGAAAATTGCCCGCCCAAGACCTTCTAATCTTTTTTGTTGATCTTGAAGTTTTTCAATCTTCTTGTTTAACTCCTCATCATTACGCATATCTTTTGCGGTTTTTCTAGCCCAAGAAGCGACATCACGCAAAGCCTCAATACCACCAGCAGAAGCAACTTGAATTAATTGAACAAAATCATCTGGTATATCGATTTGATTTAAAATTGTTTTCTGTATTTTCTCAAATTTTTCTTTATACTCATCTTGCTTACCCTTGTCTAATTCTCTTTTTTTAGCATCAGCCATATTATCTGCAAGAACGGCAAGCTGATTTAAAGCAGAGATAAACTGAAGTGATGATTCAACATCCGTTTTAAGAGCTACATGCGATGACTCTAAAGACTTATACTGTTTTATATTCGCGTCTTTATTCTTTTCATCAAGAAAATTATCAAAATTATCATCCTTGAGCCTTGAAAAAGTTATTTCCCTTAAAGCGTCAATATTAATTTCACTCATGGCTTTCCCCTCAATCTCCTCTTCCTAAGACTAAGGCTACTAAATCAAAAAGAAATTATGGTTTAGTTAAGTAAACATCAAGAAGTAATGACAAGCTGTCAATCTAGTTAAACTTCTTACCACGTAAAAGAGCGACAGAACCAGTCCTTGCAAGTTCCTTAATTCCAAAAGGTGAAATTAACTGTATAACCGCATTAATCTTCTCTGAATCACCAGTTACCTCTACCACTAATGAATCTTCTGCAACATCAATAATGCGACTACGAAAAAGATCTGCAATTTCAATAATCTCGGCTCTATTTTGTTTAGAAGAGACCTTTATTAAAGCAAGCTCCCTATCAACATAAGGCAATTCACTTAAATCAGTTATCTTAATAACATTAATCAGTTTATTAAGTTGTTTTTTAACCTGCTCAACGTCATCTTGAGTGACAATAATCATGCGACTTAAGCCTTCCTGTTCACTTGGACCAACTGTGAGACTTTCGATATTATAACCACGACGACTAAAGAGACCCGATATCCGAGCAAGAACCCCTGATTCATTTTCAACTAGAACTGAGAGAACACTCCTTTTCATGATTCACCTATTTAATAGATCCTAATCAGCGTCTATTAAATCTACCCTTTTCTTATGTCTCCCAGCAGTAAAATCAGCATCCAACCAAGCTTTAACTATTTCTTTAGCTGAATTTTCATCAATAAACCTAGCTCCCATAGCAATAACATTGGAATTATTATGCTCTTTACTGAGCTTTGCATACTCAGTATTATGACAAAGTGCACACCTGATACCCTTCGTGCGATTAGCAGTAATAGTCATACCGACTCCCGTACCACAAAGAAGTATTCCAAGGTTTTCTTTATCAGACTTAACATTACGCACTAATAATTTTGCAAAATCAGGATAGTCAACAGCTCGACTAGAATTACAACCAAGATCAACAACCTCTAATAAGAGATCTTCTTTTAAGAATTTAAGCAGAACCTGTTTAAGTCCGTAGCCTGCGTGATCAGATGCAATAAATATGCTCATAAATTTGCTAATAAATCTTTTTTTATTGCTTGAAGGGCAGTTTTTATCGAAAAATCTATTCTTCTATCATCGATAGTAACACTTAAACCAGCCAGTAAAGTTCTATCATGTAAGACTTCTCCAAACTGAACCATCTTAGAAGTTAATCTCTCAAGCTCAGTCTTTAAAAGAGCGAGTTCAGCAGAATCCAATGGTGTTGGTGCTGAAACATTCACAATAACAATACCTTTGGCTTGATAATATATTTTTTTATAAACTTGACATAAAAACGGAAGGATATTCGCTCTATTTTTTTTAAGCAATAATAAAACAAGACTCTGAACTGGTTTCGATACGTAAGCTGAAATAACAGCTAAAAGTTTTTCTTCTTTTTGCTTAAGCTCTATATTAGGGTCTCTTAAAAACGTTACTATTTTCTCTTGATTTACTAAATTTTCAATAAAACTCAATTCAGAAATTACGGATTCATCAAGAGAAAGCTCTGCAAGAGCACTTGCATATTTTTGGGCTATTTTTTTTAGCTGAATTATATTCATTTATAATCAATACTTTTTAAACTCGCAAATGCGGCTAAATGCTTACTATCTTCACCTTTTTCGATTTTCTCAAGAAAACTAGCTTGAACCGAAACAACCGCTTTTTCTATAAAATAAGCTTCTACCTCTTGATAAGCTTTCTTCTTCTTATCCTCTATTTCTTGATAAGCCAAAGATTTCATCTTTTCTATCTCAAGCTCTGCTGAATCAATAATTTGTCTTTTTAAAACTTCAGCTGCTTGCTCCGCAGAATTAATAATTGCACCTGCATCATGCTTTATAGAATCTATTTTTGCTTCTATTTTATTTAGCTTTTCTTGATAACCTAATTTTTGAGTTTCCAGTTCAAGAACTTCTTTATTTAATAAAACCTTCTTATCTTCAAGAGATTTTTTTAAAGCTCTCGGTAAAAAATAAATAACTAAAAACAAAACTACAAGAAAATTAAGTAAATTACTCTCTAATATTATCTTCAAATAATCATTTTCCAACATATATTTATACCAAACTATGATCTTGATTACGAGATTCTACACGAGAATCCCGATTCTTCATCACTAAATTTAATTTCTCAGATAATGCAATAACAATCTGCTGAATATACTCCGCAGATGAATTCATTATTTCATGCCTATCATCTTCTACAGCACTAAGAAGTTCTTCAACTTTAACGCTTAAATCTTTAGCCGATTCTTGAATTAAAGCCTCTTTTGCATGACCAGCTTTAACCCTAGCTTCCATAATTACTGCATTCCCATGGATCTTAGCTTCAGGAATAGTCTTATCTTCTTCTAAAACCTTCAGCCTTAGTGCTATTTTGGCCTGAAGTTCCTCAATATCTCCCTTAGCTCCACCAGACTTATCTTCTCTAGCCCTAACATTAGCGAAGACTGGCTTAAAAAAAAGCAAATCAAACAAAAACATAAAAGCAATAAAGCTAACTAAAAAAAGAAAAGCGGTGAAGTCTATGGAGATCACTAATAAAAATCCTCTATTTCAAAAACTAAATCTTGCTGAAAATCAAGAAAGAAACTAACCACGCAAGAATCCCAAGAGCCTCAGCCATACCTGCAAAAATAATCGCATTGGTAAAAAGAGCTGGAGTGTGATCTGGTTGTCTTGCTGAACCTTCAAGCATCTTTGCAGCAACATTACTTACTGCAATCGCTGGACCTGTAACGCCTAAAGCTGCAATACCTGCACTTAAAGCTAAACCTAATGTTTCAATTTCTGCCATAACCTTATAACCATCCTTTTAAAGAATTAACTCAAGAAATTATAACAAACTTAAAACTAAATAATTCAAAAGCTTAACCACAGTTTAAAGTTTCTCGGTTTAAACATATATGTATGAGAGTGTAAAAAGGAAAAATATATGCAGGGACACAATTACGGATATATACCAATGCCAACAGAAGGAATCAAAGTTCCTAAACCAACTATCCACGGGGCAGCAGAGTATAACCTAGTAGAAGGGCAAAGTTTTGGTCAAACATTAACCAATATTATAGGCAAGGCTAATGAAACCATAGGAGCACCACAACAATTGACCATAGATGCAGTAACTAAAGGAAATGTAGATATACACGAAGTAATGGTGGCACTAGGTAAGTCAGAAGTAGCATTTAAATTAATTTCATCTCTATCTCAAAAAGTAATTGGAGGCTTTGAGAAACTTGTCAGTATGCAAGTTTAGCCTTATCTTTAATTAATCATACATATTTGTTATCTTACGTTTAAGGACGGGTATATTCTAGTATATCTATACCTAGCAGGATAATGGTTTAGTAGTAATGGCAAGCGAAGTAGTAGCTGATAACGGAATGAACGAAGGAATCGGTGCTGGAAATGCACCTGTTAGCTATGCTAATGCTCAAACTAGTCAAGGTTTTATAAATGATATAATCTCAGACCCACAGAAGCGGCTTTACGCCATTATTGGGGTCTCTGTGGTCGCAGTTTTATTAGTAACTTTTATTTACATAGGAGCTCAGCCTAAGAATGAAAATAGGGGTAAATTAGTACCTTTAGTTCAAGAGTTAAATCAATCAAGAGCTTTTGAAATTATCGCTAAATTAAAATCAGTAAATATTGAAGCAAAAGTAGTAAATGGTGAAAAACCTGGTGAATACGTAGTTCAAGTTTACGAAAAAGCTATAGAAACAGCTTACCTAGCTCTTTCTAGAACTAATTTATTAGAGGATGAAGGTTATGGTCTTTTCGACCAAAATGACTGGGCTGCTAGTGACTATGATAAAAGAATAAAACTCACAAGGGCCATAAATGGTGATTTATCTAAAATCATCAGCCGCCTTGATGGCTTAAGAACAGCTATCGTTAGAGTAAACATACCAGAGCAGCAGTTATTCACAGAACAGCAAGCCCCGACTACGGCGACGGTACAACTAGAATTAGCAAATGATGCCGAGAAATTATCTAAAACCCAGATACAGAGCATAGTCAACATACTTCGTGGTTATATTCAGAACATCAAAGAAGATCATATCTCCATAGTAGATACACAGGGTAATAATTACAGTGCTTACAAAGAAGAAACTGAATCAGATGTCGAAGATTACATAGACGAAGTAGAAAAAATAAATACCAAGATGAAAGAGAGAATCAGCAAGTATCTTGATGCTATTCTCGGTGCAGAAGACTATAAAGTCAGCGTCAGTGCTTCTGTTAGTAGAGAAAAAGTAGAACAGCAAGAAACCACCTACACTGAAGGAGCTGTAGGCTCAAGACAGACAGGCACTGAATATCTCAATCAAGGTGAAAACGCAGCAGTACCAGCAGCTGGTGCTGCTAATGGTAAAAACTATTCTCACCAATCGGTTAATGAAAGCCTTTTACCAAGCTTTGAGCAAAAACACACAACATATCTACCAGGCAGAGTTACTGACGTAACCGTGGCCTTAGCTTTGGATAAATCAGTTCCCTCAATGGTCTCATTGAAACAGCTTCAAGAAAGTGTAGCTGCCATTATAGGGCCAGATATAGATCCAGAAAATGTAAAAATCACTATCGCAGATTTACACGCTAAAGATCAGCTGGAAGCACCAGTAAAAGCCGTTGAGACTCCTCAGGGTTGGTTTGATAGCATGGGATTCTGGGGTAAGGCTATGACTATAATTGGCTTTATAGCTCTGGCCTTAATCGTCAGTTTATTTGGCTTAAGCTTTCTAAGTTCTTTTGCAAATAAAGACAGTCAAGCAGAAACAGATGTCTACCCAGACTTAGGCAATGAATTTGAAGATGACATACCAACAAACAGTATAGAAGAGAATAATGATGGTGAGGATTATGGTGAAAAAGAAGCTTTAAGGCAGCAAGAAGCTCTATTAAAAGAAATGATGAGCCAAAGTGCACCACCAAAATACTTCGAACAAGAACAAAGTAACATTTATCATAAAGGCAGTATGAGTAGTCCTGGTTTTGAACGAGGTGAAAGCAGACAAAACTCTCCTCTTTCATTAAGCGGCAGCGTTGGCAATTCAAATAACGAAGAGATTAGATTTGAATCGTTATTAAACAATTTTGAAAGTGTAGCGAACAGAAAACCAGATCTGCTTGCTAAAAAGATTGAAGTTTGGTTAGATGAAAAAGAATAATGACAGCGACAGAAGAAAAGAAAAACAAAAAATTAAAATCCCTAGCTTTAATTCTTAGATCGCTTGCCCCTGAATCGCAAAGAGCTATTTATAAACAGCTTCCAGATGAATTAGTCAGAAGAATAACCCAGGTAAGCCTAGATATAGATAAAGAATTAACTAAAGAAGACTGGGAAATTTTCACTCACTCATGGCCAGAATTTTCGCATTTAATCAGTGGCGTTGTGCAAGAAACCCAATATGAACACTGCGTAAAATTTAAAAATAAAGAAAGACCAAAGATACAGGAGTACCTAGACTATAGAATGGGGAATAAAAAAGGGAGACCTAATTTAAGTAGTTCAATTACCCGAATAATCGATAACTTCATATCCCAAAATGCTAATTAAAGCACAAAAAAGAAAAGCCACAACTTCAACAAATTTCCAAAACCAATCAGCAGCTGGATTTGAGCAGCCTGAGCAATCAATGCCGCCATTACAAGAGGTTCAGATTTCTGAGCAAGTACAAGCCCCAATTATTCAAATTGACAGAGCTGAAATTCAAAAAATAGTCGAGATAGAAAAACAGATAATACTGCAACGCTTTGAAGCAGAAGTCGCAGAAAGAAGAAGAATTGTTGAAACAGAGATACAGAGCAAACTTGAAGAAATAGAGATCAATTTAGCAAATATACAGAGACGTGAACTTGAAATCGAAACGATTTTATCTACAGAGAAACAAAACTTAGAAGTCGAAAAAGCCGCTGAACAAGAAAGAATTCAGGTCATAGAGCAGCAGCTTCAAAGTCAATTCGAGACCGCTATTCAGCAAGGCTTTGAACAAGGATATCAAGAAGCTAAAACAAATTTAGATAGAGTAAGTAGTGAATTTGAAGAAATTATCCATAATATTCATCGCTCTAAAGAAAGACTTCTTCTAGAGATAGAGCCACAAATTACAAGCATAGCCCTAGAAGTAGCGAGGAAAATTTTACAAAGAGAAAGCAAGCTAGATAGCAACCTGATTCTAGAACAAGTAAAAAGCGCCATCCGAAAAGTTACCATTAGAGGTGGTCTCTTAGAGGTAAGTATCAACCCAGACGATGCTCAGCATCAAATTGAGATAGAAAGTGCTTTAGACAAAATGCTTGACAAAGAAGTTAGATTAATTTTCAAGGAAGATCCAAATGTCACCCAAGGTTCTTGCATCATTGATACCCAAGGCGGTCAATTAAATGCAAATTTTAAGATTCAGATAGAGTCTGTTAAATTAGCTTTTGAGAAATACTTCGGCAAGGAAATAATTTTAATAGAAGCTCCAGACGAAGAGGAAATAGCTCCTATCACAGATATAAAAGTAGAAGAAGAGATACACTCTGAATTAGAAGCAGTCACAGAACTAGAAGAAATACCACTTGAGTTAGAAGCAATCACAGAACTAGAAGAGATACCACTTGAGCTAGATGGAATCACAGAATCAGAAGAACTATCACTTGAGTTAGAGGCAGTCACAGAGCTAGAAGAGATACCACTTGAGTTAGAAGCAGTCACAGAGCCAGAAGAAATACCACTTAAGCTAGAGGCAGTCACAGAGTTAGAAGAGACTAACTTTACCGAGAATCTAGACAATCAATTTATTTTTGAAAGTGCAGTAGATGCACAAAGTCAACAAAATTCCAATGAGGCCTTTTCAGCTGATGCCTTGGCCTTAATGAGTGAATTAGATTCAGCTTTCAACCAAAAAAATACTAATAATTCCACAGATGAATATGTCGACCTCGACACCTTAGATGCCGAACTGGAATCGGTTTTAAGTGAAGAGCTTAATCATATTGAAATAAAAATAGAAGAGGTTAATCATGTTGAGATAGAAGCAGAAGGTCTTAGTCATGTCGAAATAGAGCCGACTGAAGATCTTAGTAAAACTGAAAACTCTAGCGAGATTAAAAACGATAC
>JAGWWP010000033.1 GCA_018970325.1 Cyanobacteria bacterium REEB446
GACTCAATAACAAAATTCGAGTCTTTCAGCGAAGAGCTTATGGTATTCGAGATGAAGAATACCTCAAACTTAAAATTCTCACCTTTAAGTTAAAACCCTTGTGAAATACTAATTCCACTCAAACGGGAGAAGAACCAAAAGAAAATATCCTTGCTTGGTCTCTTTGAAAATCTTCTGCCAATTTCTTAACTCCATAGGGTTAAGTCTGTTAAAAGCTACGGCTTGACAAAAAACTGTTGCGAGGAAAGCTCTGTCATTCTGTGTGTAAAAATAATCTGCGGCTGCAAGTACTGTAAGCTTTGATCTGACTTTGTACGGTAGTGCGGCAATTAAAGCCCAAGTATCTAAGTGAGATTGATGATTTGCCACAATAACAAGTTTTTTATCATTTGGTATTTTACCCTCAATGCTTACAAGATACTGAAGTCTTATAAATAAAAAACATAACCATGCACCTAACCATCTAAGGATACTAAAAGTAAAATCATGAGCTCTTGGATACATACCAAGGCTTTCAGTAAATGGTTTGTTGAAGTCTTCTGTTGGAGTGTATTTAAACTCGGTCATTAAAAAACTTCTCCAGGTCTAAGATTTGAAGGTTCAACCAATAATATTTCTCGACCTTGTGTTTTATTAACAAGAAGCTGTCTTACTTGGTGAGTCACTTTATTAAGTTCTCTTGAAAGGTCTGTGCCGTTTAAATCATATGCTCTTTGCTCTTCTTCAACTGCTTCTAGATCTTCTTTAAAAACTCTTCTGAAACTAAAATGATCAAGAATCGGAATTAATATAGGTTCAAGCAGTTTTGAAAGAAATTTTGAGTTTAAAAAGTGTTTGAAATAAAAAGTCGATATTACTTTTGTTGACTTAGGACCATCTGGGATATAAGTCACAAACAAGTAAAATCTTAACTTCTCTTCATAAATATGAATATAAGGGTAATTGTATTCAACTTTAACGTATTTAGTTTCATCTCCAGAAAAAAGCATTCCAAGACTGCTTGGAGTCTCTACTTCATACTTTGCTTTTACAGAATCCTCATTGGAATCTATTTCTACTAGCTTTGGATTTAGCCAAGGCTGCTGTCGTTCATGTAACTTAGCGTGGTAAAGATCAGTTGCATTCTCTGTGATAAAGCTGTAATGAGCATTCACTCTGCCCTGCATCGGTAATTGATAATAGCTGTCATGAAGATCAAAGGGCTTTATTTGAGGCAGTTTTGGTGCTTCAATATCTTTTCGATCAGATAAATAAACCCATATAAAGTTTGCATAAACTTTGCTGGGGTAAGTTTCTAGATTAAAGTTTTTTGTTTCACCAATCATTGTGCCAATTGAGTTACAATCCCCAGTTTCTTTATCGAAGCACCAATCGTGATAATGACAAGTAATATTGTTTGCATCTATTTTTCCATACTTACTTAAACGAACTCTTTTATGGGGGCAGTAATCTGCATGAACAGAAAAATTAGTGTGAGATATTTTTATAATTAGTAATTCTTTATTACCAACTCGAAGGCTTTTATTTTCTAGATTTTTAAAATCATTAATATGCGCAATAGGCCACCAATAATCATAATTAATTGAGGCTTCTCTGTATTTAGCCATGCCCGAAACCTCCATGAAAGAAACGAACTAAGTGAAAAAATAATGGTGAAACCCAAAGCAGGCTATCTATTCTATCCAAGATACCACCGTGGCCAGGCAGTAAAGAACCAAAATCTTTTATATCTAAATCTCTCTTGAAACTACTCATAACCAAGTCTCCAATTTGCCCACCTAAGCTTATTAATACTCCTACTAAAAGTACTAGCCACCACTCAAAATGTGGGAATGCAATATTCCAGTTTGCAAAGGCTATCAATGTAGTTGAAATAAGTGCAAGGATTGAACCTTCAATGGTTTTATTTGGAGATATCCTTGTAAACTTTGTTTTACCAAAAAGTTTCCCCCAGATGAAACACAGTGCATCATTGAATTGAGTGAATATTATTACAAATAAAACATAGCCAAGCCCATACTCAGATTGAGCAAGAAACGCTAAGTGTGCAAGAAACCATCCAAAATAAATAATTCCAATACTTGAAAGGGCTATATTCTGTATAGATTTTTCATAATTTTGAGTGATTACCGGGATTGCAGTAATGATTGCGATAAACCATACTGGAATTGCCATGAAAATTCCATATGAGTTGAGCCATATAGAAACTGTTATTGCGAGAATTGCAAGATAAGACACAATGCAGTAAGTTTTTTGATTATAGAGACCAGTTCCTTTTGCAAATTCTTTAAAACCATAAATAGAAAGAATTCCTACTGCTATAACCCAATACTTCTCTCCAAGCCATAAAGGTACAAAAATGAAAGGCAACATGATAAACCAAGTCAAAAAAGGTTTTTTAGCATCTTCAAGCGGTTTGATCCATATAAATAAACCTAAGCTTATGTATAATAATGCAACCAGAAGTGTATAGAACTGAATTGGACTATGAAGAATATGTTCAATTTGCCACATTTGAATTATGTTTAATTAGAATAGCATCCTTCAAATAAAACGTATTGGCAAATAAGTTTACAGATTATACTATTAGTAATGATTTTTAGGAAAAGCATCTTAACATTGCTCTCTTTACTCATCTGCTTTATTAGCTTTGGCTGTTCAAGTAAAGAAAAGCTAGAAGCAGTGCTTGATTCATATGTGGGTTATCCTATATCTTCTCTGAAAAAACAGATGGGTAAGCCAAAGAGTATTCAAACAATCAATGGTAGCCAAGTTTATAACTATGGTTTTTTAAGAACAACTTATGTTCAACCAGCTACAGTTGCTAGAAAAAATGCCATTGGTGGTGGTTATTATCAAGACTATTACTGCGTATTAAAATTCTTTACAAATGGCAGTCAAATTAGCTCTGCTACATATGAGGGTAATTCATGCTTGACTTATGCTAGACATCGATACGTAAACCCTCAGTTTGTTCCAGATTTGCCTAATCTCTATAAGGTAATGTACGGCATTGATTATAAAAAAACTAAGCAAGGAATAAAGATCACCAGCGTAAGAGATGGTAGTCACGCTCAAGATGTGGGCTTACTTGCAGGTGATTTAATAACCTCTATTAATAATAAAAATGTAATTGGCTTACCAATTGAATTTGCAGATGATCTTTTTAATACAAACAACCAGATTGATTTAAGAATAATGAGAGGGAACGCAGAACAGCAGATTGCTATTAAAAAGACTAAATTCCCTAGGCTTAGCCTGTATAAGAAATCTGTTAAAAAGTTTCTGGGATGCAGTCCTGAATTGGTTTACTGAAATGCTTTGCCCTAAAAACCCACACTAGCTCTAGCGAAACTACCTTTACAGGCGCCTGCACAACTATAATTTCTGCGTTATCGTCGTCTTATTTATATGCGAACTAGTAAAAAATGGGGAGGGCTGATTAATGATGTTCTCGACTGTGGATGGTAAAATTAATAAAAGGTCTATTAGCAGTTAATAAAGTGAGTCTCTAGTGCATGAATACAGCTAAAGAAAAGCAAGTCATAATCATCGCTGGAGCTAATGGCTCTGGTAAAACGACTTTTGCGAAAAAATATTTAGAGACTGTAGAAGAAAAATATGAATTTTTAAATGCAGACGAGTTTGCTAAGCAGATGTCACCAGAAGATCCTAGCAAAGCTCGCATAGCTGCTGGGAAGAAGGTTATAAGCTTATTAACTGAATGCACGCAGCAAGGCAAGAATATAGCCATAGAATCCACTCTAGCGGGCTCTTTTCTGGAAAAGCATATTAAAGAATTAAAAGAAAGTGGTTATGAAATTAGTCTGACTTTTATTTTTTTGGCTTCTAGAGAGCTTTGTATTGAAAGAATTAAGTCTCGTGTAATGAAAGGCGGGCATGATGTCCCAGATGAAGATGTGAAACGCAGGTATATAAGAGGTTTATCTAACTTTTGGAATTCCTATAGACCACTTGCTGATTATATAACTCTAATATTTAATAATGAATATTATGATTTTAAGCGTGTAGCTTATGGTACTTCAAAAGAAGTAACTATCATTGATAATGATTTATACAAAATTTTCTTTCAAGAACTGGAGAGTATAAATAATGAAACCTGAGAATCCAAAGATAGTAGAGTCATTTGATGATATTGAAATTTATAAAAAAGATGCTTTGATCAATATGATTGGCGTTGCAGCCATGAATGAAGAAAAGAAAAATAATAGAAAGCTAGGTATTCCTGCTGCATTCATGCATAACGGAAAGATTCTTTATGAATTGCCTGATGGGACTATTACGCCTGAAAGTCCGTGGGGGAGTGGTAAAGAAGAAGTTTCCTTAGGCAGCTTGAAAATGGCTTTAAGTGAAGAGCCTTTAAAGCGGGTCTGGGAGAATGAAGATGATGATGTTTATAATTAGTTTCATAATTAAAAGATCCTCGTTTATAGCTCATCGATTTGGCTGCTAAATATTTGCATTATAAGTTCTAACTGATTTCTAAAAAACTTATATCCTGTCGGAAAAGTTTTAAATTGTTGACACCTTGGAGAAATTCAGAGATATTACTTCTCATAGCTTGGTTCATTGGTTCCTTGTAAGTTCTTGGTTCATTAGAATAACAATCCATTGAGTAAAAACCTTTACCTGACTTCTCGCAAGCTTCGAGGAATTTTAATAAGTTTACTTTTAATTCTGATTCTTGTTTAGAACTATTCCAGTGTATCCATGGCTTAGCTTTACTAAGACTTGTAATATGTTCAAGAATTGGCTTCTGTAGATATTTCTTCGTCACACCATTTGGTGTTAATGGTCCTAGCAATAATTCCTCAGACCAGTCTTGAAAATTATTAATTGCTATTGAACTTTGAAGGAATCCTTTTGAATGCAACTCTGCTAAATAATGATTAAGTGAAATTGATGGAGTCTGAATATTACGCTGAAGAAGCATCGCCAAATCCTTTAAGTCAGATTTATAAGCGTTGTTATTTTTGATACATGATCCTATAAAAGACGCAAGCATAGCAACTATAGTAATAAGCTCACCTATTGAAATTTGATTAATTAACTGCATATGACGAATTAGTTATTAAAAAACAACCCCATTTGTAGCTAGGATCAAAGACCGCACGGCATGAAGACGACTTTTACCATCAAGGGAGTTATATACTAAGTATATTCCAAAAACAAAAAAGACTCAGTTACCTGAATCTTACCTGAAATTTTAAATTTATTTGATAGAGATATTATGCCCAGTTTTGAGGTTTTTTAAACGTGGTTAAGAAAAAAATTTGAGAATAAAGCTAAAAATTACTTTCTTCTAACTCAAAAACTTCTATAGTTCTTTTTTTACAGAGAACCTCATATTTTTTACACAGTTTAATTAGATCAATATAGCTGATTAGGGCAATTTTACCGTCTTTGTAGTTCTTAGCTTCTTCTCTCGATTTGGGACTAAAGTCAGATGTAGTTATGAACACACCCTTATTGCCTCTCACATTGTATAAAAATTCTTTTATATCTTTGGGTTGGATATTATTATTGTCCCATTTTTTTGCTTGAATATAAATTTTTCCTCTAAGACCGAGTTCATCTTCAAAAATTTCTCCATCAATCCCGCCATCACCAATTCTAATCTGCCTTTTAGAGGCAACCCCATAGCCCATTTTTTCAAGAAGAGTAGCACAAAGATCTTCAAACTCTTGCCAAGTCATGTCTTTAATTTTCTGTAATAAATTTGAATTAAAATTGTTATCAGCTCTGTCTAGCTCTTCTTCTAAATCAAAAAAGACATCTGTATCTGTCTTTTCTTCATCTAATTTTTCAATTCTTTTTATTACTTGCCAGTTCTTATGATAGTTAGCTGAATGTTTCTCTAAATACTTTCTATCAATAATGAATCCGCCACCCTCTGCATCTTTCAAGGCGAGGGTTCCAAGATCTGTAATGCGATAAATGCCTCTTTGTTCCGTTGATTCTATATATTCAGCTTTAGTTAAATATGTAAAAGCCCAACCGACTCTGTTTTCAAACATAAAGCCACCAGAGGATAATTTCTCCTGTCGATCTTCTTCTGTCAAATTAAGCCTGAGGCTTAATTTTTCTGAAGCCCCTTTTCTACTCTGCTCATTTTCTCTTATTAATTTTAATAAGGGATGAATTAATTCATTGTACGAAGGGATCATAAAACTAAGCTCATATACTTATATTTAATAATAAAAAATGGGGCAGGGCTGATTAATGATGTTCTCGCCCTTTATGTTTAGTTAAACAGATTTTTTCTCATGGAATCTTAAGATCAAATATGAAAATATGAACCAGATAAAGCCTACTAGGTTAAAAGCAAAAAAGAATCTTATTATAGTAGCTTCTGGAGAAATGTATATTAATTTACTACAATAAAAATTCCGATTAAAGTTACTTACCCCAAGGGGGGCTTTAATATTTCTTGTGCATTGGCTCTCGCTACTTGGGGAATTTTTGAGAATTTGATTAGTGATTAAAGCCTTCTAAATTCAATAGGAAAGGTAGTTGTTGAATTTTCAACCGAAGTGCAAGTATAAGACTTTTTATCATTGGCGAAATTGCAGGTTGAATGTCTCTCAAATACTGCAAGCCCCGTTAATTTAGAAAGACTTACTGCCACCATAGAATAAGCATTAATATAAGGGAGTGCCAAGTAAATAATCCCATTATTTATAAACCCAAGGCTATCAGAATAATAAGCAGCTGTATTATTTGTGTCATATAAACGATAAGTAAAGCTTCCATTTCCACGAGAATCAAGATTTACATCGTTAATAGATAAAATGAATTCAGGATTATCAAATAGAAAATCGCTATCAGCTGGTTTGATACTTAAAAGCCAATCTGCTAGTAGTATTTTTTTAACTCTTTTTGGATTCAAATATTTTATTTCCCTGCTTCCAATTACAGAGTTTTGAATCTTAGAAATCTGTTCAACTGTATGTTTATCTGATATTTTTTTATAAACTGAATCTCGAACTGAATTTAAGTAACCTTGCATTGCATAGCCAACTTGGCTCTTGATCAAAGGCTCATCCTCAGCACTAACACTATTAAAAGTCATAGACGTAATAGCTAAAAGTATTATGGCTATTAGTCTTGTATTTTTATCTTGCGAGTTTTGTTTCATATTTGAAATACTGTTTTCTATATTAGCAGAAAGTTTCTTATATGAAACAATTTCGTTTAAGGCATAATATGGGAAGCTATTTGAAGCTAATAAGAGAGAAAAAAGAAATGCCACAAGACGTAGTAATTGAATTTCTAAGAGATTTTAAAGTGAAATGTTCTAAAGCAAATTTATCAAAACTTGAGCGTGATCTAATTTCTTGTAGAGCTGATATACTCGGTGCTTTAAGTCTGATTTATGAAATAGATCCCAAAGAAGTTCTTTTTAAAAAAGTTTAATTGAACTCAAGCTATGAAGAGCTTACTATTTATATTAATGTTAAGCCTATTCTCCTTACCCTTTTTATTACTAGCTCTATTCTTGCCTTTCCCTTATGCTTACTACACTCTATTAAGATTTTTAGTAACAGCTAATTCTTTATGGCTATTACAGAAAATCTCAGTAAGTGAGACTCATAGATTTACTCTTCTCGCAATCGCTGTATTGTACAATCCTTTGATCCCTGTTCACCTGAATAAGCCTATATGGAACGTAATTAATTTTTTGACTATATTGTATTTTGTTTATATTGGTTATAAGAAATAAAATTCACTTTTACCAATTTCAGGCTTATAAGTTGCTTAGTATGAATCTATAGATCTTGTGTGTAATTTTGGCAAGTGAGATCCTTTGCAGGAAAGGTTTCCAGTGAGATTTACTGCTGATTATTTTCTCTGTGTTCTATGTGTTTCCTCTCTCGTGATTTATTATGATGAGTATTAGATATAATCTGATTATTCATTATGAGAATTTTAAGCTGTTTATTAATCTTATGTATTTTTTTGAGTGCCTTGTAAGCATTGTTTGTGAAATAATTACTATTTAAATATGGTTTTTGCTGTCCTGAAGTATGTTGCAGATAAATGGGAGGCGTTTACCAAAAATTATGATTTCTTTCTACCTGACCAAGCAGGTTATAACCCTTTAATGCGTGCAGTCAGCAAGGGTAATGAAAAGGCTGTAGAGCGAATACTTAATAAAGCAGAAGCAAAGCTAAGCATTGACGAAATGAAGAAGTTTCTCTTTCAGGCTGACAAAGATGGCAGGAATGTTTTAATGCTGCCAGCATTAAAGGATAATAAAGAAATGGTAGAGCTGATACTTAATAAAGTAGAAGCAATTTTAAGCCCTAGTGAATTGGCGGAATTCCTTTCTGGGAGAGTGATTGGAGGAAATGTAAATTCTGAAAATGATAAATACATTGTTGATAGTCCTGAGCCAGCTATTATTCATAAAATTAGTGATAGTCCTAAGCTAGCTATTATTCGTAAAAATTTTTCACGCTTAATACGATCAGCTGAATCGGGTGATGTGAAAGCTTCTATTCAATTAGGTGATATGTACATGGGTATTTTTGAACCTAAGCTAATAGAGTTTAAGGTAAGGGCAAAAATGCTTGGACTTGAACAAAATACTGCGTTAGCCTTTAAATGGTATAAAAAAGCTGCTGAACTTGGCGATATGGATGCAATGTTTACGATTGCTGAAATTTCTTATCAGAGCGGCGATTATGATGCAGCACTGTTATGGTATACGAGAACTAGTTACAATAATGTCAAGAGTATGATGATGCTAGGTTGGATGTATTCTTCTGGCACACTTCCCCTACATGTACCTAGAGATTGTAAAATTGCTTTTTCTTGGTATAAAAAGGCTGCTGTGGTAGGCAGTGCTGAGGCAATGTATGAACTTGGTAGAATGTGCAGTGAAGGTGAAGGTACTCTTAAAGACCCTCAGCAAGCTAAATACTGGATAAAAAAAGCCTACGAAGCTGGTTATGAAGATGCAGAAAAGCTTTGGAATGAACTTGAGTTATGGAAGTACTAAAATCTAGTTCTCTACCGTCAACATCAACAATGCTCTCAGAAGAAGACTATAAGGACTTAATTAAACATCTTGGTTACGAGGGGCAAGAGTATAGATTATATTTTAGTATTGTTAGTAATAGGAAGTCCCAGAACGAAGAAGAGAGAAAAGCGAGAGAAGCGAGAAAGAAGCTTGACACTAGTACTAAATATATTCTGGAACATAGGCAGCATTTTATAAACTATAACTTTAAAAATCATCCAGCTAAAATGGATGTACAGCATAAAAAAATTCATGGAGAGATTTACCTTGATCCATGGGATTTATTAGATAAAAATAACTGTAATTTAAGAAATATTAACAGTAAGACCCGCAAAGAATATTACTATTCGAGCATGGCAGATCATATCTTTTTCCAAATTATAAAGGACAATACAGAGGAAAACTTTCGTGTATTTGCAGGTAATGTTGGAAGATTATTGATTCTGCTAGAGATGTGCTATTTGAGACCTCAGAACATAGTAATAACGAATTTAACATCAAGTTACTATCATAGTCCATTTGCCCCTGTGGCAATTTACATTAGCGGTATTACAGAGGAATTTGAAGATGACTGCTTTTCACGTGCAGTGAGTAGCTTTCCTTGCTTGTATTGTGGGCAGCCCTTAATTAGAGATTGTTCTAGTGATTATAGTAACAGTGTAGTCTATGATTATTTATATTTCTGTAATAAGAAATGCATGGAAAACCTTCTTGATAGGAAATCTATTAAAAAAATTTTTGTTGATGATGATTATTCGCTTAGCCAATTAAAAAAGAAGTCTTGCGATATAGCCAATCTAAGAGAAGAAGCAGCGAAAATTATTCAATCCCTTAAAAAACTTATTAGTAAAAAAGTGCGAAAGAGTGCAAGCATAGCGAAATTTCCACATGAGCCAATACCTCTTCATAGTGTGATTATCGAGATACTACGTAAGGATGATTTTCTAAAAAGTCTTAAAAAGCTTGCTGACAAAGAATTACATGAGAATGGAATACGCCAAGGCAATTCTATATATTTAGAGAAAGGAAAATTTTATAAGCACTTGAAAGGATATTTAGGTGCAGAATTACAGCTTACATGGCCAAAGTTTGTATTAAGATCTTTGCAAATTCTTAAGCTACTTAATGAAAAAGTCAATTCCAGAGATGGTTTGAGAAGCCATTACACTAAATCAGATAACAGTAAAATACATTTTGAATTCTACTATCAAAATTAGGCTTATAAATTAAGATCTTTCGCAAAGAAAGACTAGAATGATATATCAATGTTTTTGGCTGATATTAAAAATAAACGCCACACTTTTATTTAGATAATATGGCAAATGCTTTCCTTGAGAGCATTACATCGAATTGCTTAATAATCAATTTCCCCTACATCCTTTTTGTATATCTATCTGTGAATCTACGATAGTTCATATGCAAATAAATAATTCTTTCATAAACAGAACCTACTCTCTAACCAACAGGACAATATTTCAGTTAAAAGCCGTAGCCGAACACCTCGGTATCGGTGATAGTGCAGCATTGCGATACCTGATTTTAAAAGAAGCACGAGAGCTAGATCTAGAACCATTAAAAAAAGGAGTGAACAAATGATTTTACCGAAAGAGTGCGTAGCCGAATACGCAGATATCTTTAAAGCCGAGTTCGGTATTTGCTTATCTAACTCAGTGGCTGAGAAGAAAGCAAAAAACTTACTCAAGCTTTCAGAGAAATTAATTTACATAAAAACAAAAGGAAATCCATGAACATATTTGAAATTTTTAATTTCGCGAAGAAAGAACAGTATCAGCTTTTTGATACCCCAGCAGTAATAAAGACTTTAGAGGACTTGGAAGACAAAACATCCAATCACTTACAGCACTTAAGCATAGTAAATGACTCAGTAACTAATGAAACAAGACTCTATCTAGCACCTAAACTAAAAGAGATCTGGCTTAATATCCCCCTTCTCTGTGAAGCTTTTCCCTTAGTAAAAGAGAATAGAAGCAGAATAAAAAATCTACTAGAGAACTTTCTTAGACTAGTGAGAATGTTTTTAAACAAACTTAGACCTACTCATAGAGCCACGATTAAAGAAGTTTCTAGGTGGCTGCACGATATAGAACGGGATTTAAAAAATTTAAAATAAAAGGACATAATGATGAATTACTTAAACGATAAACACCTAGACAAATTTAGAAGCTCAGCTATTCCCGAGGACTATATCAAGTCCTCTGAAGCTGAAAGCATAGACCTTAAAACCATTTTAGATAAAGGTTTTAAAGCACCAACACCAGATGCCAAAGAATCTTTACTACAAGAAAAATATGTAAAATCAGCTCTCTACTTGCCTTTCTTTGATATTCAGGGCAATAAAATCTATGATAGCAAGACTGGGAAAGAGATAGGCATTATCAGGCTAGATTATACAGAAGAAGCCTTAAAAAAATTTACTAAACTGCCCAAGTACTTAAATTCACCAAAGTCTATACAAAATAGATTTCATCTATATTTCCCTAAAGGCTTTAATTGGCTTGAATATATAGAAAACCAGAAAGAGCTGGAGGCAGACGAAGAGAAAGGACATATAGCTATGACAGAAGGTATATTAAAAGCTATTTCTGCTACTGCTAATGGTTATCCTACTGTAGCCTTAGCTTCTGTTTACTGCTTTAGTGAAAATGGCTTAAACACTCCATTAATACCAGAACTTAAAGAATTACTCAGAAGAGCTAATATAAATTTCTCGGTTATTTTTGATGGGGATAAACATAGAAAGCTTAGCGTAGCTAATGCAGAGCTAGCTTTAATAGAAAAAGCTTACCTGGAGACTGGTGTAAGACTAAATGTAATAGATTTACCTCAAGAAGAGGACTGTAAAGGGCTTGATGATTTCATCTTCGTTAAAGGCTCTGAAGCTCTGAAAACTTTAAAATCTAAAAAGTTAGAAACTCCTATTGTAAAAGAGTTTAAGTTTAAACAAATCCCCCAAATCCCTAAAGAGTCACTTCCAGATATCTATTTAGCTTGCATAGCAGATGCAGAGGAGAATATAGAAAGCTGTATAGAAGCAGTACCTATGGTCTTATTCATTCAGGGGGCTGGTTTTATAGGGAATAAAGCCAAGATTAATGGCAAGCTTCCACACCTTTACGCTGAAACATTGGCTATGACTACTGGAGGTAAAACCACCGCAGCTAAAAGATATTCATACCCTCTCATTTTCATTAATAAATCCATGGAGAAGGAATATCTATCTGAGCTTCAAGCTGGTAAAGAGAATATTAAATCAGAAGAGCTGATGATTAGTAGCTTTACACAGCAGGGTTTAGAACACACTCTGCCACTAAGAAAGCATCCAGTACTCGTTATGCTAGAGACCTCGGAATTTGAAAATTTCTATGCTCTCTTAAATGCGGAATACAATAGCTCTTTAAGTAGCTTTATTACTAAGGCTTATGATGGTACGCCTATTATTCCGATTCACTCTAAGGATAATTTAAAGAATAGCCTTAAGCTAAGCACTATCTATGATCCAGCATTAAGCATAGCTGGAGTGCATACCTTCGCTAGTATGCTGAGTTCTAAGCCTAAAGGGCATAGAGAGACTGGCTTTGATAATAGGTTTATGAAATTTATCGGCAAATCTAGAAAAGAAGTTAGGATACCTGATATTAAAGCTATACCTAGTAAGCTTGAAGAAAGGCTTTTAGCCGTTTACAGGCTAGTCCATAATTATTTTAGAAGCCTTGATACAGCTTTAGAATTTAAATATTCTCCATTAGCGAAAGAGATGTATAATCGCTTTTATAATCAGTATAAGGATTTCGAGGATCAGCACGAAGATGACCCGATACTACCCTATATGAGGCGTGCAGTCTGTGACTTCCTGCCTAAGCTAAGCTTACAGTTTGAGATCATAGAAAGAGCTGAATTGATAGTAAATAACCTCCCTGAAGATGAGCATTCAGAGAGATTTAAAGATTCTCTAGCAGCAGATAAGCTTTTTATCTCTGAAGCAGTTATTCTAAAAGCGATTTACTGGTCTGTGTATTTTATTAAAACTGCTAAGTACATCATTAGCTATTACTATGATTCAGATTCTGATTTCGATACTAAAACAGAGAAAATCACGAATAAGCTTAAGGATTTTCCCCTAGGGATTCAAGCTACTAGCTTAAGGCGTGAGGCAGGTATGCACCGCAAGGGCAGCACTGCTAAAGAATTCTATGAAGTTCTAGATTATTTAGAAGATATGAATACTATTAGTATTCAGCATGATCCGAATAATAGGAAATCAAAGAAAGTCTTTCTAAAGAAACACTTAATCACAGAAGCTCATAGCGAGGCGTGAGTGTTAATAGCCACTCTAGGCTTGCATTGTGGACTAAAATCACAGAATCACGCATAATCTAGCTTTTAATTAAGCTAAGCGCTTATAAACAAAGATGAAACTCTTCATTATTTTTCTAAAAGCATAAATAAAGAAAAGGTTTTAAAGTGTGTGATTCTGTGCTTAATCCCTAAAACCTGCTCTCTCGGCCCATATCGAAGCTCACAGGGTTTTATGAGAGTGTGTGACAGTGTGACTTTTAAAGAAATAATAAGAAAAGTTAGTTAGTATATTTAAAAAGGATTAAAACATGAAAGTAGCTCTTTATTGTAGAAAAAGCTCAGAAGATTCTAGTAAGCAGATTCAATCTATAGAAAATCAGTTAGAAGTTCTTAGAGAAAAAGCTAGAAGAGAAGATCTTCATATAGTTAAGGTTTATTCAGAAGCTAAATCAGCGAAGAAGCCTTATAAGAGAGCGGCTTTTAATCAGATGCTTAAAGACCTTCAAGATGGTAAATTCCAAGCTGTATTATGCTGGAAGCTTGATAGGCTTAGCCGTAATCCTATTGAAGGTGGAATCATACAGCATTACCTTTTAGAAGGCACTCTCAAAGAGATTATTACTTATGAAAGAAGATATTACCCCAGTGATAACAGTTTAATGATGAATATGGAGTTAGGCATGGCTGCTGAATACTCTATAGCTCTTGGTAAAAATGTAAAAAGAGGTATGAATTATAAAGTTAGTAAGGGTATTTATCCGAATACTGCACCTGTAGGCTATCTTAATGTAACTCCATTAAATGGTGAAAAGCTTATAGAGAATGATTCTGAGCGTTATTTAATAGTAAAAAAACTATGGGATTTACTTTTAACTGAAAAACTAAGCATGGCAGACTTAGCTAAAAAAGCTGCTGCTATGGGATTAAGAACTAGAGCTACAGCGAATGTTCCAGAGAAAAAAATCTCTATTCATGGCTTGCATTGCATGTTTGCAAATCCATTTTACTATGGCATGTTTCGCTGGAATAATGAATTACATCATGGCAAGCATGAAGCTATGATCAGTAAAGAGGATTTTGATAAGGCTCAGAAAATAATCAGCTCTAAGAAAACCGCCCCTAAAACCACTAGATATGAATTCCCGATTAAAGGTTTTATTCTCTGTGGGGAATGTGGGGCTAGTGTTACTGCTGAGTATAAAAATAAAAAAAGAGCAGACGGCTCTCTAAACGAAAGAATATACTATCGCTGCACGCATAGAAGAAAAGATTTTAACTGTAAGCAGCCTATGCTTAGAGAGGAAGATTTACAGACTCAGATACTTGATATTCTAGATTCTATAGAAATTCCCGAGGCTTTTCTTTCATGGGCTAAAAAATGGCTTCTTGAATTTAGTAAAGGTGAATCAGAGAGGCAGAAAGCCTTAAGAGTGGTTCAGAAAAATCAGTTAAATAAACTTGATAATCAAATAGAAAGGTTAATTGAGCTAAGGATTAATGAAGAGATTGAAGCTGATATTTTTAAGCTTAAAAAAGATGCTCTAGTCTTAGAAAAGAAAACTATAGAAAGAGAGATGAATCTTAATACTGAAGCAGATGATTCTAGGATAGATACCACTATAGAAGTTTTTGAGTTTTGTAAAAAAGCTAAGCACTTATTCGAGACTGGGGATTATGAGGGTAAACGAATGGTTTTAAATGCTTTAGGTTCTCAGCTCTACCTAGAGAATAAGAAGCTAAGAATAGAACTAGCTAAACCCTTCACTTTAATTCAGAATGCACTATCTGAAAAATGGATTCTAGACCCAAGGTTCTCCACCCTAAAAACCCCCACTGGCTCTAGCGAAACTACCTTTATATGCGAACTAATAAAAAATGGGGCAACCGACGGGATTTGAACCCGCGAATACCGGAACCACAACCCGGGGCCTTAACCACTTGGCGACGGCTGCCATCAAAACGCAAATAGAAATGATAGCACATCATTATTAGTAAAAATAACTATGAAATTCTTGAGATCTCTTCTATCACTGTATCTAACTCATAGGGCTTCGGAATATAGGCGTTAGCTCCAGCTGCGAGGAAATTGCGATAGCCTGGTATGTTACTTGCTACTATAATTTTCAAATCACTGTCACAGTTATTTCTCAATGCTTTTGTTAGATCTGCAAATTGCGGAATACCTTTAGTAGAAGCTTCTATTAATACTACGCGTGGCTTAAATTCTTTTGCGGATTGAATAATCTCATCTTTGGCGACTTTAGGCTCAAAACCATCGATTCTGAGCCTATCTTCTAACAGCTCTGCAAAATCAGCATCATCTTCTATAATTAAAACCCTTTTATTGATTAGGTTTTGGGATTGATTATGTTTGTTAATTATGGCCTGTTCCACTATATCTGAGCCAGAGAGGAACTTGCGATCATAGCTAGTACAGTTAGAGATGTTAAGGGACATAAGATTCTCTTTGCGGCGCACTTTATGCGGAGCCGAGTAAATTATGTAATTATTCTCAAAATCGCTTTTATTATAAACCTGCTCTAGAATACTAGAAAAACGCTGATCTAGTTTGGCTTTAATATCGACTAGATCTGCGATTGAACCTAAGACTAGAAAGTTATCTTTTCCTAAGTGACCAGTAAAAAGATTTTTATCCTTAGTTAATTCTGCAAGCAAGCTCGCTGTAAGCTTAATAACCTCATCAGTATTCTTAACTCCATACATATAGCTGTACTGATCTAGGTTGTGGGTAGTAATATGCAGCATCTCCCAGTCCTTGAGGTCGCTTAGGCAGTATTCTAGGACTTCATAAGTTCTATTAATACCAGGTAATTTAGTGAGCTGGTTTTTTTCATGAATACTCTTTCTACGCAGTAAGGAAAAGCATTTCAAGAAAATCTCTTCTAGGCTGTAATCATTAAAAATAAAATCATCGAAACCTTCTTTAATGTAATCGAAATTCTTTTTATTTTCCCTAGCTTCCGCTGGTAATAGAATTAATTTATAAGCATCATTTTTAGAGCGCTGCTTCTCATTTATCGTTTTAAAATCAAAGCCACTCTCATACATATTTTCGCTTACTAAGATGATTTCAGGTCTGTAATCGTAGAGAATATATTTAAGATCCTCTAGGCTAGAGCATTCTTTTAAAGAGATATCATTTTCTTCACAAGAAGCGACAAACGCTTCACTGTTATAAAGCCTTAAAGGTGACTTTTCATCTGCAATATGAATAATGCATCTTGGTGGAATTAATCCCATGTGTTATCTCCAACTTCGTAAAACTCTGTAGGTAAATAGAGTTTAAAGGTACTGCCATCTTTTCCACTCTCAGCGCTTAAATGACCATTCATTATTCTTGCAAGAGAAAGGCTGATATACAGTCCTAGACCTGTTCCTTCGGTTTGCCTGCTTAAAGGATTATCTAACCTGCTGAATTTATTGAAAATTTTGGTTAAATTCTTTTCTTCTATCCCTATCCCATAATCTCTGATGCAGACAGTGACTCTTTCTTTATCACCTTTTTCTGTTTTACTAACATGAACCTCCACCTTGTCTGCTTCTGGTGAGTATTTCACGGCGTTATCTATAAGGTTAGTTAATATCTGCTCTAGCCTATCAGCGTCTACCCATACGTCTGGTAAATCCTTATCGCTAGTTACTATGATTTTATGTGAGTTATTATATTTACTCTCGACTAATAGTGCAGTAGTTTCCACATAGTTAGTGACTTGAACAGGTTGTATTGTAAACTGTAATTTTTGAGAATCGATTCTTGAACATGCAAGTAAATCCTCTACTAACCTTGCTAATCGCTCCGCTTGATCTTTAATGATTTTCAGGTACTTATTACTCTTTTCTTCTGTAAACTGCTTACGATGCTGAAGTAAGGTCGAGGCGAAGCCCTTTATGCTGGTTATAGGTGTTCTAAGCTCGTGGGAGACAGTGCTGATAAATTCGCTTTGCAGTTTATCTATGTCTTTGTTATAGCTGTCGACGACGAAAAATAAGAGTTTACCGTCGACATTGCCGTTAGCGTCATATATCGGGGCTTGGCGGGTAGGTAAGCTGAGTTTCCTTCCATCTTTAGCGAGGAGAATGGCTATCTGTGAAGATACTCCACTACTAGTATCTAGTAATTCTGCTTCAGGAATGAAGTAGAAATTTTTTACATCTCTGCCAGCTACTTCATCCTGTGTCCATCCCGTGAGTTTTTCTATCACTGAACTCAAGCAAGTAATTTTATTATCAAGACTTGAACCGATAAAACCATTTTGGGTACAGCGAGACACGCTGTCTAAAATCTGCCAAGGACTGTGCAGCTTTAATGGAATAGATTCTTGGATATTTTCAGCCATTCCTTAAACTACTAATAGCCTCCTGAATATTTTCCGCTTTATAAATAGCAGAACCTGCGACCAGTATATTTGCCCCAAGCTGATTAAGTTTGTTAGAGATTTCACCTGGATAAATACCACCATCTACTTCTATAGCTACTTCCCCGCTGATGAACTTGTTCCCTGCTTTTAAATTTTGTTTCTCTAATAAGATTAAGAGCTGATTAATTTTTTCATAACTAGATTCTATAAATTTCTGCCCGCCGAAACCTGGATTTACAGACATGATTAAAACTAAATCTATATCTTTTAAATAAGGTTCTATAAGGGCGATATCGGTAGCAGGGTTGAGGGATAAACCTACTTTACAGTTCAGGCTTTTTATAAGAGCGATGGTTTCTTTGATTTTCAGTTCATCGAAGGCGTAACTCTCTAAATGAAACGTAATTAAATAAGCACCGGCTTTAGCGAAATCCTCTATATGTTTATGAGGATTTTCTATCATCAGATGAACGTCTAATGGTAAATTAGTATTTCTTTTTATAGATTGGACGACCGGAGCGCCGATGGTGATATTTGGTACGAAAGAACCATCCATAACGTCCACATGGACTAAATCTGCAAAATCTTCAATCTTCCTTAATTCCGCTTCAAGGTTTGCAAAATCTGCCGCAAGAATAGAGGGTGCGACTTTCATCATTTCAAAGCTATGCTAGCATGTATTCTTTGCTTATAACTTTTTCTTAATATTACTTTGCTAATCTTCAACTAGATGAGTATTAACTTCTCTACTGCTTCAATAAAAACTAGCTTAGCTGATGCGAAACCGCTTCTTCTTGATATTGATGAAGATGCTGGTGTATCTGGAAGATATTCTCAATTGGATATCGCTGATTTTGAAGAAGCACTATTCTTAGACAAGATTCAGGATGAACACAGTATCTTCACTGGTTTGGGTGAAGATAAAAAGGCAGTTGGCGAGTATATTGATCCAATGAAAGATGAGGGTTATGCTAAATTTGCTGGTGCAATGAAGGAAATGATAAACTCTGTGGCTGATCCAGAAATGCAGGCTGTATTTGCTGAGCAATTCGAAGCTACATCTAAAGCCGTTTCAGATCGTCTTAATTATCAAGCATTAAAAAAACAGAGCTGAAATTGTGGTTCGGCAATAATCCTCACATGGCACTGTTGTCGAACGTGCAAGTTCAAGGCTGAGGAGGACGAATGACCGCAGTGTAATTTCCAGCGATGCCGAGCATGCGATACCAGTATCGTATGCGAGCAAGCGGAAATACAAGCTTCGCTTACTTAACGTACATGAGGATCATGAGGACGACGAAAACGCTGAAATTGCACGTTCAGCAATAGTGCCTACATAGACTTAGCATAATGAGCGAATGCTTTATTAGCTTCTGCCATTTTATGCGTATGTTCTTTAAGCTCGATAGCTTTACCTTTATTCTCAAAAGCTTCTAATAGTTCATTAGCTAGATTTTGGATAAAAGTCTTAGCACTTCTCTTACGAGCAGATTGGATAATCCATCTGTGCGCAATAGCATTACCTTTAAGTCTATCTACTGGCTCTGGAACTTGGTAAGTCGCTCCACCGATTCTTCTAGCTTTTACTTTTACTACTGGAGTAACATTCTCTACAGCTTTTCTGAATACATCTACTGATGGCTTATCTTTAATTTTAGTCTCAATGATATCTAAAGCTGAGTAGAATAATCTCTCTGCTAGAGATTTCTTGCCGCAAGTCATCATTCTATTGATGAATAGAGCTACATCAACACTGCTAAATTTTGAATCTGGCGTAGTTGGTCTTTTCTTAAAATTTGGTTTACGTGGCATAGTTTAATTTACCTTATTATTTCTTCTTAGTTTGTACGCCACCTATTTTGGTACCGTATCTAGATCTACCTTGTTTACGGTCTTTAACACCCTGAGCGTCGAGTGTACCTCTTACGATGTGATAACCAACACCAGGTAAATCTTTTACTTTTCCACCTCTTACTAGAACCACACTGTGTTCCTGTAAGTTATGGCCGACACCTGGAATATAAGCCGTAATCTCTATACCGTTACTAAGCTTAACCCTTGCGATTTTACGCATCGCAGAGTTAGGTTTTTTAGGAGTAGCAGTCCTTACGTTAGTGCAAACGCCTCTTTTAAAAGGGTTACCTTCACAGGCTGGAGCGTTTTTCCTCTTTTTCTTCTTAATACGCGGTTTTCTAATTAATTGTTGTAATGTTGGCATTGACAAAGGACGATTATAGCATTTTCCGTAAATCTTTCTTTGTCTTAAAGAAAATTTTATTTTACAATGCTTATATTGTTCGAGGCAGTTTTAGTAAAAGAGTTTAATTCGGATACTGATTTAGGTAGGCTAGCTGAGCTATGGGGCAACCTCTGTATGATTCAGCAGATGCGTGGTGGGTCGCATTGGATGGAAAAATATCAAAAAAGTGGTTTAACTTGGTCTGAATATTTAATTAAATTAACTGGTTTACCTGAATCTAAAGCCCTAGTCTTTATTATGAAAGAAGTAGTTTTCGGTTTTACTTTCTTTACTATTGAAAAAGATTTAGCTACTATTCGTGAATTTTATTTAGAACCAGGCTATAAAGATAAATTAAATACAGATTTAGTGATAGAGGATATTAAATCTCAGTTACGAAATCAGGGTGTGCAGTTTATTGAATTTGATATTAAAGATTTACCGATTTAGTCAGCGATCTTGATTCAGGAAGAGTTTTTAACATTTGGTAAACCTCATAGAGAGTTTTTAGTACCGCTAATTCCCGCACCTGCTCTCTATTTAATTTTCGAGAAAACCAGTCTAGCTGAAGAGATCGCTGCACAACTCCATTCCCAATGTTTTCGCCCGCCTCATGATCTTTATTTTTAGGTTTAAATAAAATGCTGATAAATATAGTCCCTACGGGCTTCTCTGGAGTGCCACCATCTGGCCCTGCTATTCCTGTTATTGAGACATTTATCTCTGATTTAGAAATTTTACTTAAACCTAAAGCCATTTCAGAGGCGGTTTCTGCGGAAACCGCTCCATATTTCAATAGAGTCTCTGGTTTTACTCCTAAGATATCTGTTTTAGCTTGATTTGAGTAAGTTATTACCCCCATCTTGAAATAGGCTGAGGAACCCGAGATATCCGTCATGGTTTTAGCTAAAAGACCAGCCGTGCATGATTCTGCGAAAGCGATATCGAGTTTGTTCTCTATAAGATATTTTGCAAGAATGCTTGCTGTTGTATCTTCGTCATAAGCATAGATATACTTTTGCATTTTGCTTTCTATTTCAGTAATAACTGGCTGCATAAGCGTTTTCGCAGCTTCTTTGGTTTTTGCTTTAGCTGTTATTCGTACATAACATTCTCCAAGATTAGCGTAAGGGGCTATGCTGGGGTTTACTCTACTGAAGATCTCATCACCAAGTATTTCTGCCATGTGTGATTCACCTATATTAAAAAATTTTATTTTACGTGAAATTATTACAGATTCTAGATCTCCCTGTTGAAGCTCATTCTGGAGGAATGCTTTAACGTGATGCTCGAACATATTTTTCATTTCAGAAGGAACGCCAGGAAAGGTGATTAATGTAGCTTCCCGATGTTTGAGTATAATTCCAGTGGCCGTGCCAGTTGGATTTGGGATTAAGGTGGAACCTTCTGGTACTAAGGCTTGTCTAAAGTTAATCTCTGGAACAGATCTGTTAAAGGCTTGAAATTTATCTAAGAGTAACTGCCTTAATTCGGGACTCTCAAACAGTGGTCTCTGCGTAAAATCAGATATTACTTCATGAGTAATATCATCACTAGTAGGTCCTAGTCCGCCAGTAATTATGATTAAATCTGAGCGGGAACAAGCAAGGTCTAAACAGATTTTTATACGTTCGGGATTATCACCTACTGTCGTGTGGAAATAAGTGCTGATGCCGAGTGTATTTAATTCTTCAGAAAGATAACTCGCATTAGTATTCACTACATGACCGATTAACAGTTCAGTACCAATGGCGATAATTTCAGCTTTTAAATTCATATTAATTTTGTAGGGCTATCTGGTGATTCTGTAATTTTTGATTAATTTGTTGAATTTCATCATTAATTATTGTGCCTATTTTCATTAGTGTATCTTGTTTAGGGAGTTTTAAGCCGAGGGATTCAAAGCTTTTTTGTACTATTGGATATAAAGTCTGCGGTAATTTTTTCGTCATTAGCTCTCCATTAAAGAAATTATTCTTAGCACTTTGTGTCTCTTTACCAGAAAGTGTTGCATTGGCATTGGCTATGCCTAAAACAGATGAAACCAGACTGGCTGAGAGTTCTATGATGCGTTTATGATTAGGTAGAAGATTACTCGCTAATTTTCTTACGCCGAGTAATACAGCTTCATTGAAGCAGGTGAAATCTTGATTAGCGGTGAGTTTTAGTTTGTTTGCATATGGATTTTTAGTTTTAATTTGAAGCATTAACTCTGCAAGCCTATGCTTAGCACTGTAAGTTGCTAACATCGGTAAAGCTGGAATAAGCATTATGGCACTGGAAGCGAATTTAGATATTTGTCTTAAAGTCTCTGAAGTTTTAGGGATTGAGTTTTGAGTTCTGATATGGTCATAAGTACTAGCAGCTATTCCTAATATGGATAAGCTTCTTACATAGGTTGCTATGATGCGGTCTTCATTGTTTTCGAACTGTTTGTTAAGTGGCTTTTTATCATCCTCTATATTAAGACCTAATAGCTTAGCTCCTTTCAGCATTAGTCCTTTAATCGATTCAGGCATGTTCTTAGTTTTATTCGCTAATAATTCTTCAGCACTATTCACTATGTACATAAAATTATCACCTGAGAATTTTCCTTCAAGTAGCATTGAAGCGGTTCCAATAATCATTTCAAAAAGAGCTGTATTAGCAGTGAAATTTTCCACTTTTAAAGCATTTTTCTCAAGACTCTCGTGAATTTTTTTGAGTTTAGTTATTTCTGGAATAATACCTGCATCATTGATGAGTTGTTTAACTTGATTGATTTGCAGGGAACCTGAATCATCCTTTAAATTATTAGTTAAAGGGCCCGTGATCTTAGAGTTAGTAGTTGTTGCATTAAGCAATGTTGTACGTAGCTGGGGTTAAATGAGAATAATTCTCATTTTTCTTCTTGCTATTATTCTAAGCCTTATTGAGAATAATTATCAATAAAGAAATGGTAAATTTTAAAGTTTTAGTATTGACTAAGGTATATGATTCTTGTATGTTCAGCTTGGGAAGAGGAAACTAAGTATCTTGATCTATGTCAAGATAAGTTCAAAATTATTCAATTAGGCATTGGTTACCTTCAAGCTGCATTAAATTTGCAAAGATTTATTTTGAAGGACGAAGAAGGAGAAAATGGAATTGTGTGGCAGACCTCTATTCTGGGCGGCGGGTACTCACCTCCAATAGAGAAGATTTATTTTATCGGCACTGCTGGATTGATTTCTGAAGCTGATATAAATTGGGATATGCCAGTATTCTCTGTAAATAAAGTATCTTTAAGTCTGCCACTTAGCCTTAGAAAGCAGGCTTATGTACCTAAGACCTATCCTGAGTTTATTTTAAAGCTTAGTAATGATTTAAATGTGGCGGATTGCTTTTCTTCCTTAGAGATTACAAGTAGCTCTGAACTTAGTCGTGACATTGAGCGTTTAGTTTTTGTGGGAAATGGGGAGGACGGCGAAAACGTAGAAATTCAAGTTCCGCTACCCCCACATGATGGAGCTGTGTACCAGCCTCTTCTAGAGAACATGGAACTTTATGGCGTCGCACAAGTAGCGGAGGAATTTAATATTCCATGTTCAGCTATTCTCGGAGTTACGAATAGAACTGATGCTTCTGCACATAAAGACTGGATCAGTAACCACGAAAGAGTTTCAAAGCTACTTTGCGAGTGCTTTTCAGAATTAATGCAAGGCTGATAGAGACCGCTGCACAACTCCATTTTCTGCGTTACTGCATGTTGTGCAGCGGTCTCTGATAATTACATCAAACTTTCTGTAGGCTCTTTTCTCTAATAAATTCCACAAGCTTATAAGCTTGGTTACGGATTTCTGGCACTGCTGTGGTTTCCCAGAGTTTACCTTTAAGAGCTGGTCCTAAAGTAAAAAGAACTTCTGAGGTTTTAGTATCTTTGTCTATTAAAGCACCATCTGAGCTTGCCTCAAAACCAAGAGAAAGAGAATCTGGTTTAATAGTGCCATCATTTAGAAGTTTACTTAATAGAGGATCTTCTATTTGACAAAAATCAAATTCTAAGCCAGAACAATTAAGCACTTTTGATACTTTCAAGCTCTTAATTTGTTGATCTGCTTTGTTAATGTATGAGACCTCTACGGTCTTGGCTGATTCATTAATTTTATATTCAAGTATTTTACCTGAATAAATTTTAAGCTCACCATCTGAGATCATCGAATGAAAAATCAAAGCTATTTCAGGAGCCATTCTGTGCCTGTGAATATCCCAGAAATGCCTTAAGCGCTTCATGAATTTTTGTTTATTTATATCATTTAATCTCTGCCACAGAAGCTGCGTGTGAGGTCTAAGTTTATCTATAACCTGACGCCAATTTTCTTTGTTACTGAGAGATCTTATTTTAGTTCTAATATCACGAAGTATATGAAGTAAGCTGAAATCAGCTTGTTTAGACTGTTCCAAGAGGGCATCATAATTAATTTCAATCGGTTCTAAGTCCAGCTTATGAGTGTTAGGTAAAAGTCCATGACGAGAGAGTGTATGTATAGTACCTTTATGACCTTTCATCTTTAGCTCAATAGCCTTATCTATCATGGTAAGCCCAGTGCCGATAAAGAGTAATTCATCATCATCGCTTAAATTTTTCAATGCTTCCTTTGACCATGGGTCTTTCGCGTAGAATTTACTGGAGTAAAAATCTTCATTCTTTACTTTAGGGTTTCTTGGGAAATAATTTCCTGTCGCTAAGATGATTTTATTAGCTTTGAATTTTTTACCACTTTCTAAACTTATATTAGCTTCGTGATTATTTAAGCTATCAATATCTACAGCTTCATCATTAAGTCTAATGAATTTTATATTAGGCTTTTTATCAAGATTCGCTCTGTGTAAGATAGTTTCAAGATATTCACCGTAGAGCATTCTTGGTACAAATGTCTTAGCATCTATGTTTACATCACGTTTCTGCGCCCAGTTTAAAAAATGATTTGGATTATCTGGAAAAGCACTCATATTCCCCGCAGGAACATTTAATAGATGAAATCTATTACTGGTGGAATAAGCAAAGCCACGAGAAAATCTTGGCGATCTGTCTATGAGAACGATACGAGTCGCTACTTTAAAATCACTACTCAGTAAGTGAGTCGCTAACAGAGTTCCACTAAAACCACCACCAATAATCGCAATCGTCTCTTTGTAATTATCATCAGCTAGAGTGGCATTAGTATTGAGACCTTTCAAGAATAAGGCTGTATCCTCTTTAAAGCTCAGCTCATTATTTTCAAAATTATTATCATAGAGAAAATTACTTTCGCTGTGATTAGCTTCTAGAGGAGGAGAGTAGATATTAATTGATATATACTTTTCGTCAGATTCATTATGAATCTCGTGCTCTAAGCCAGCTGGTAAAAACTCGACATCACCAGCTCTCAGCGTACCAGAGACTTCTGAACCATCGGGATAATAGTTTTTATATTTAATTTCGCCAGAAAGAACGATGGTCATGGCATCAGAAGCACCATGATTATGTCTAAGAGTACCCTGCTCTGGTAACAAACAAAGCATCAGGCTTTCAAAATTTTTAGATTTGACTACAAGATTTCTTGCGTATTTGAAATTTGAAAAATTTTTCAGATCACTTAAATTAATCTGAGTATATTTATTAAAATCGCTCAGGCTGCTCTCTTCCATAAGCCTAGGATATCAAATTTTGTGATTACTTTGAAGGGTAAGTATTTATTACTATAAAGTTTCGATAAGATACCCACCTAGATTCCTTTCTAGAGAGTTAAAGTTAATGCCAATGATGTGAAGCTGTTTATTAGGTATATTTAAATATTTTTCATAATATTTTTTATCTTTAATCTGCTTTAAAGCAGCTTCGGGTGAGCTATCTACTTTAAATTCAAAGAGATAGATATCAGAATCATTTTCTAACACTAAATCTATTCTCCCAGAGCTAGTTCTATCTTCTGTATTTACTCTAAAAGAAGTTACACGCATCAGTAAATAAAAAACTAGCTGGAAATATTTTTCATTTAAATTCTTTACTGGGATTACTTCGTAAGGAATAGAAGCGAAGAAAGGTTTTAATAAGGAAAAGAATTTTTCTAAATCATTTTCTAGGATGGCATCTTCTAATGCTTCAGTTATAGCATTAGCCTTTTCTGGTCTTTTTTCATCTATGTAAACTTTTAAAAGACTTTCTATGAGCGAGTTTTTAACCTCGAAATTAGGGTAACAGAGAGTGTATCTAGTTATGTCATTTCTGATATTAAAGTCTTTAATGGTTAAATAGCCAGTATCGTAAAGAATAGGCAGTAATGGAACATTATCTACATCATAGCTCTTTAAAGAACTATCAATAATCGTAGCTTCACCCTCATATTCCTCTATGTCTGGGGAATTTAATTTAATTAACTCTACAAGATAAGTCGGAGTACCGCTTTCAAACCAGAAATTATTAAATTTCTCTTCATTAAAGAAACATAAGGTAGAGAAAGGGTTATAGACCTTAATTTCAGATTCAGAAAATCTATAGCCGTTATACCAGTATTTAATTTTCTCTAGTAGCGTAGGTCTGCTAATGGAGCGCTTTTCAGCGACTAAATCTATATACTCTGAAAAATTACTATTTAATTCCTCTTGGGTAATTCCGAGAAGAGCTGAATATTTTTCTTGCATCGAAATATTTACTAAATTATTTAATCCAGAAAATATAGAGGTTTTAGCAAATTTACTAACTCCAGTTAAAAAAATGAATCTGAGATTAGCATCTTCAGATTTCATGATTTTGTAAAAATCATGCAGTACCTCTCTATTTTTCGCAGCCATTTCAGGTCTAGTAACGTGTTTGATAATCGGATCATCGTATTCATCTACTAAAACTACTACCTTCTCACCATACTTTTTTGCGAGTTCATGAATTAATAGCTGAAACATTCTAGATGGACCGCCAGAACAGTCTAATTTTACAGAGTGATTTTCAGCAATATCTGATATCGCTGATTTAAGACCTTTATATAAATTTTCACTAGTGTCTTTTTCTATCGCAGAAATATCTAAATTAATGACAGGATACTCTTTCCAAGCATAATCAGAACCATCTATCCATAATCCTTTGAAAAGATGCCTTTTATTTCTAAAAATAGCGTCTAATGTAGATAGTAAAAGAGACTTACCAAAACGGCGTGGGCGACTGAGAAAATATGCTTTAGACCCTGAAGAGAGAAGCTCATAGATATATGCTGTTTTATCTACATATAAACAGTTATCTTCTATGATCTCTGAAAAAGTCTGCTTACCTATGGGTAACTTTTTTAGCATAGCTCTAATTATAGCTCTCTGCATGGTTTGAGAAATTTGTGAATTTAAAATTTGAAAATTTTTTCAGATCACTCAACTATTAATCATTCTGTGATGGGGGGGAGTTAGTTTTCCTATGAGCTTATTCCAAGTTGCAGAATCCTTAGTAGCTTTTATCAGTTCTTCTGTTGTAACACCTTGGTTTTTCATAGCCACAAGGGTATCAAGGAGCGATTCGCGATCGTGAATTTTCTTATTTACTTCAATCTCTTGAATAATGTCATCTACTGTAATGTTTTGATATGCTTATCCTCTTCATGTAAAGATTTAAGTGTATCGAATAATGCTATCTACTGTAATGTTTTGATTTTT
>JAGWWP010000034.1 GCA_018970325.1 Cyanobacteria bacterium REEB446
GTTGAAGGACTCAATAACAAAATTCGAGTCTTTCAGCGAAGAGCTTATGGTATTCGAGATGAAGAATACCTCAAACTTAAAATTCTCACCTTTAAGTTAAAACCCTTGTGAAATACTAATTCCACTCAAACGGGAGAAGAACCCATAATTTAAAGCGTGAATATAGTGAAGAATATCATCAACATCGTCAGGTAATTTTTCTGAAGTTTTAGATTCAGCTTCTATGGCATCAATCATAGTTGCACGCGTACCTTCAATCTGACTTGAAGAAGCTGCATCTTTGCGGATATACATAAATAAGACAAAATCTATGTCTGGAAGTAATTGAGTTATTCCATCAAGCTTGCCCAACATCAAACTTGCTTGACTTGCTTTTTTGATAATTTTGAAAATTAAAACCTTCTTTGGGTGGAAAATCCTCGAATATAAAAGCATCATATCCTTGTGTTTGTTGTTTGTACTTTCCTATTTTCATTGAGGTTTCAAATATTGATACTGCTCTAATTATAAACTTAACTCAATGGGCAAAGTCAACAAAATCAAAGCCGCATACTTATCTCTAGGTTGAGCAGTGGTCTCTTTAAAAGCTACTTCACGTGGTCAAAATAACAATCATTTTGCTATACTTGTTTTCATGCTAAATATTAGTGTTAGTTCACCTAAGTTCTACGGAGTAGCAGCATCTTTTGGCGAGCATGGTCTGAATGTTTGTGTCGCCAATACTGAGCCTGAAAATCCAAATAAGATTATAAGAAATGATCGACTAAGTTGGCTTCACTCAGATAAAGCTACTCTTCTATCCGCTGTTGATAAATTAGTGAAAACCGTTACCGATGTCGCAAAATTACAGGCTCAAGAAAATAAAGTTAACCATACTTCTTACACTCTGCCGATAGTCATCGGCTGGCCGGGTAAAGATAAATTACCAGAACTGAAAATTTTAGATATGGGATATTCTCGAAATCCTGCACTAGATCCAGTTTGTGATTTTATAGAAAATGCCATCGGAGATAATTTACTGAAAGCCATACCAGAATTGCCTTTCGACATGAGGACTGGGAATTATTCTAGAGCTAGTGAAGAGTTAAGGAAGCAAGCTTCTAGTGCGGAATGTCCGTTCCCTAATTTAGAAATAATCGCAAATAAAGCTGCTTCGGGAGATAAAAAGTCTCAAAAGCAAATGCAGGCATGGAATCAGGAGATAGCGGAGAAGCTTTCCTTGCAAGCAAAAGCAAGCCTAGGAAATCAACTTCATACTTTGGATTTTATAAATATGACTACGCCTCCATGGCTAGGTTTTTTTAATACACCTGAATTAAAGGCAGACCTAGAAAGACAAATGGCTATCAATATAGGCTTCCCTGGAAAAAAAATAGATATTAAATTTCCAGAAGACCCCAAAGATGATCAATTCTTTAACGTACTCAGACCTTTAATGGAAACGAATATAAAAGCACTCACTGTGCCGATGATCTAATTCCCTTCCAAAAAATCAACAATATCCACAATACGGTAAAAGTAGGGGCTTGTTGCAACAGAATCTGAAACACCACTTAAATGGAACAATACAGCTACTTTTGCAAAGCCTTTTGGCGTCTTTAATTTTGATATTTTTTCTTGCATTTCAGTAATGATTTCGCTGTTAATTTCACGCCTTTTAAATATGAAGACTCAAATGCTCAAAGGCATCACTCCAATTCTGGAAAGTCATAGGTGGGATTTTTAACATTAATGCTAATTGGCGTGCAAAACAGCATCTTGAGCATCTTTATAAATTAATAAAAAATGCTCAAAACAATGTTTTTAGTATCTTGAGCATTTTATATTCCTTTGGGGTGGGTGCAATAGCGGGATGCTAATAAGGAAAAAATTTAGACTAAACTGTGAACTTGTTGATAACATACATACTTAATTATCTAGTTGGATATCAGTCTGCCACTCGCTGAGGAATTAGAGGCTCTGCCAGAAGAATTTAAAAATGAGCAATATAAACTATACAAAATTCAAAGATTCACTAAAACGACTAGAAGAAAGATATAAAGATTATCAAGTATCTTTAACTCGTAATGAGCTTCTATTTAAAAATGCCTTCGCCTCAAAGGTTATAGACAGCGCTGAAGTATGGATTCAATTCAACATAAAAAGAGGAAATACTAGCCTCGATTATTCTGGGGAAAAAGCAAATGACACTTTTGAGATAATTTCCAGTTTTATTGCAGAAGCAATAAATTTATATGAAACTATAAGTAAAGAGAAATGGCAATGAGTGAAACTGTTTCTAATAATATTGATGTTAAGCCTAATTATCTAGAAATAATGCGTAATGCTTTTGCAGAGTATCTTCCGCATAAAAGGGAAATCCCCTTCATTATTCAATTACTGAACTGGGACAAGATACCTGAAGATTTTAAGGATAATATAAAGCAAAAATACTTTATTCTTCAAGAATAAATAATCGGACATATGAACAAACCATGGATAATCATTACATCAATCACTTTAACGCTTCTGCTTGGATATGCAGCACTAGGACCAGCTATGAGTAATGTCGAGAAGCCACAGTATCAGCTTATTTCTGAACAAGGTAATATTCAAATCAGAGAATACAACCCAAGTATTGTAGCGGAGGTTCAGGTTCAAGGTGAACGTGAAGAAGCAATCAGCCAAGGTTTCAGGCTTTTAGCTGATTATATCTTTGGTAATAATAAAGTAGAGCAAGATATCGCAATGACAGCCCCAGTAACACAGCAAAGCGGTCAGAAGATAGCAATGACAGCTCCAGTCAAACAACAAGGCTCAGATAATGCATGGAAAGTAAACTTCACTATGCCTTCGAAATATTCGATGAATACACTACCTAAGCCCAATAATGAAAAAGTTACACTGTATCAAGTTCCTAGTAAAAAATACATCGTCATTAAATTTTCTGGTATGGGTTCTAATAAGAATCTCGCCCTGCACGAAAAAGAATTACAGGAATACATATCGAAAAATAAAATTCAAACCCTATCGGAGCCAATATACGCATTTTATAATCCACCATGGACATTAGCATTCTTGCGCCATAATGAAATCATGATTGAGATTAAGTAATTGTGGAGAACCTTTTGGGCTGTTAACATTCATGACATGAAAAATATTTTTCAAAATATCGAAACATTTTTATCTAAATTTCAAGACTGTGCGCTTCTTATTTTACGCCTAGTTTTAGCCTATGGCTTTTTAATCCCTGCTATAAATAAGCTTCAGGGCTTTAATGCAGTGGTGACTTGGTTTGACCAGTCTTTGCACCTACCTTTTCCTTGGTTAATCACAGTGCATGGATTCTCTCAGTTTGCAGCCGCTGAAAATGGTTTTGAGATCCCTTTGTACTATTTAGTCATGCTTTTTGTACTGATAAGTACGGGGACAGGGAAATATAGCCTAGATGAGGTATTCAGTAGAAAATATTCTTGAAACTCCTTGATGGGCAGGGATGTATTAATAAAATTCTCTCTCTCTTTATTTCTTTCTTTATGTGTATAATTTTAAATACTGGGTCTAATACACTCTGTAAAAAGGATTGAATAATGAAAAAAACAAATCAATATTTCTAAAAAATTACTAGGTTCTGCATTAGCTTTAGGTATGGCTGCTTCTATGACTGCACAAGTTTCTGCACAAGCTAATAATGGCGTAAGTCAAGTTTTTGTAGACACTGTAGCTCATACTGAAGAGCATAAGTGTGGAGCTGGTAAATGCGGTTCTGGTAAGTGTGGTAAAGATGGTAAAAAGCCAACAACTCCAGCTCCTACTACGACTCCAGCTCCTAAGCATTAAGCTTTAGGACATTGAGGACGATGAAAACACAGAAAATGTAGTTAGGCATTGGTCTCTATGATTTAATTGTTAAAAAGCCTAGCTCTTTGCTAGGCTTTGATGGTCTTAAAGATTTATTTAAACTTATTCAGCCACCTTGGTTCTCAGATCATGTTTCTTGTACGCGTATTAAGGGTTTTATTTACAGGAGTTAATCCCTGTACCATTTATAAAAGAGTCTGTGAATACTATTGTTGATAATATTAAATTCTTAGAAGATGAATTCCAGCTTCCTTTTCTCATCGAGAATCCTAGTTATTATTCAACTTTAATTAAGCCAGAAATTACTGAAGCAGAGTTTTTGAACGAGATTTTAGAGAAAGCAGACTGTGGACTACTTTTAGATATTAATAATGTCTATGTAAATGCAGTTAATCATAATTATAATGCGATGGAATTTTTAAATTCCCTAGATCTCGCTCGCACAGTGCAAGTGCATATAGCTGGTCATTTAGAGGATTATCAAGCACATCTCAGTAAAAGGCATTTGAAGATTCTTGATACTCATGGAGAAGTGATTAAAGAAGAGGTTTTCGCTCTGTTTAAATATCTTTTAGAAAAGACAGAGATAAAAGCGGTGCTGCTGGAGAGAGATTCTAATTTCCCAGAGTTTAGTAATATGATTTTAGAATTAACTCATGTTAGGGAGTTGATGAAAAAGTCATCACTTATCGTTAATAATTAGAAAGGTGTTTGGTGGCAGGTGTGCAGAATTTAAGATTACAGAATATTCAAAACGAGATACTAAAATACTTTCAAGGCGAGAAGTTTAATCCAGAGTTTTTAGATGCAGCAGCTTTAGATGACTTAGCTATTTATAAAAGTCTTACTATTAGTGCTTTTGAGGAATATTTGGAGAATATCTTCCCTTGTACTTATTTATTAATCTAAGATAGAGTCTCTGAAATCATTCAGGACTATCTTGAAAAGCATCTTAGTGTTTCAGCAGTTTATTATGAATCAGCGAGAGCTTTTCCTGAATTTATTAAAGGTGATTTTTTTCAAGATAAATATGATCCACCAAATTTCTTGTATGAACTTGCTTTAGTGGAGTGGACAGAGATAGAGTTAAGAAATTCATCTGAAAAGAAGCTTCAACAGCTGGAATTAAACTATCCTATAACTAAAATAAAATTATTAATGAAGGAATGTCCTGAAGAGATAGATGAATTAAAGACGGCTGATGTAGATAAAGAGCCTGAAATTTTAGAGATTAGGCAGGGGAATTAAAACTCATCTCACTTACCCAGCATATGCTTCAGAGCTGATTCTAAGCTTGGAAAGCTAAATTCATAGTTAGTATCTTGTAAAACTTTCGGCTCCACTTTAGTACTAGAAAGTAAAAGTGCATCAGCCATTTCTCCTAAGACTAATCTTAAAGCTAGTGCTGGAGCTGGAAAGAGCGCAGGTCTATTTAATACCTTAGCGAGAGTTTTAGTGAATTCAGCATTAGTAACTGGTTCTGGGCTAACTACATTCACGGCTCCTGAAATATTATCGTTCATTAAGCTGTGATGAATCGCACCGATAACATCATCTAATGCAACCCAGCTCATCCACTGTTTTCCACTGCCAAGGATACCACCGCCACCTAAGGCGAATAAAGGCAGCATTTTAGCTAAGGCTCCAGCTTTTGGATCTAAAATTATTCCGAATCTAGTATTAACGACTCTGATACCCTTTTCTTCTGCTCTTCTGGATTCTTTTTCCCAAGCTATGCAGGTGTCTGACAGAAAACCTGAGCCGACTGGTGAATCTTCATTAAAACTTTCGATATCGCTATGACCATAAAAACCAGTTGCAGAAGCAGAAATTAACACTTTTGGTGGATTGTTTAATTTTAATAACTCATCTACAAGAAACTTAGTTCCCGAAACTCTAGAATCATAAATTTTTTGCTTTTGTTCTTTAGTCCAGCGTCCATTTGCTATATTTTCTCCAGCAAGATGAATTACCGCATCAAAGCCTTCAAGGGCTTCCCTGTTCACGAATCCAGTATCAGAAGAAGATTCTGATGGGTGCCAATATATCTGATTATTTTCAGTAATATCATCTCTGGTTAGTTTAAAAACCTGATGACCACCAGAGCTTAAGAATTTAACTAAAGCATCTCCCACTAAGCCACTAGCACCCGTTATAAGTATTTTCATCGCTGCTTTATCCTTGTATTTATAATGTTTCTGAATATCGTTACTAATAACCTGTAAACGAAAATTAAAAAGTCTCTTTAATTTCTTCATTGTATATGACTTAGAGAAGAAAGGCTCACTAATAATTAACTCAAAAGCAATATTCTCAATTAAAAGAGAATGCTTATCATTGATTGCTTGCATTTCATGAAGATGAGTCCAAGAGCGAAAAGGGCCATTAAGCTGTGAATCTTTAAACTGTTTACCTGGAATAACATCATGTATTCTGAGATTCCAAGGAAGAGTTAAAGGGCCTAGCTTAAGATCAAGTTCAACAGCGGCATCATCAAAAAGGAATTCTGGATGAGTTTTAATATTAACTTTTTCCCAGTGTGGTACTAATCTTTCTAAAGCCTTAGGCATATTATGCCAGTTATATAAATAATCAGAGTCGCATGGAATTATTTTTGAGAATTCTATCTTATAAACCATGATAAATTTGCTAGAGAATTTCCTGTTAACCAAAAAAGGAGCTAAAGCCGACCTGAAGAGATTAGATCAGCTTTAGCCAAGCTGGTTTTGTGTATATATTAATTCTAGACTTAAAAAACTAATCAAAAGTTAAGCCTTGCAAGATAAACAGAAAGACTTGCGCGAAATGCATTTATGGGGCTTTAGGGTGACGAAAATGTGTTCGGCAATCAGCTCCTCACCTTTATTCAATTTGAAGGTCTTTAAGTATAGCTTTAGAGCCACTGCGCGATGCTGTAATCTCCGCTTCTTTTTTATTTTTAAAAATTAAATCATAAGTCCCGTCACCATTCGGGATCATATGCTCAATGTAATTAATATTAATCAAAGCACCTTTATTCGCTTTATAGAACTCAAATTCAGCTAGGCGTTTTTCTAATTTCTCAATAGTAAAATAGGTGGGGAAGCTTTTCTCTTCAGTGTGAATAACCACTTGACGTTGATCACGCTCAATATAAATAATCTGACTGGGCATTAAAAGTCGAATACTGCCTTCTTGGTAATCTTTAACCGCTATTTTATTGGTTTTATTCTTAGCTAGCTCTCGGTGAGCTATTTCTCTGCTGCTTACATCATTCTGAACTCCAACAAAATGTGTGACAAGTCCTTCTGTATTTTTAATCGGAGAAATATTTAGCTCGTTATAAAACATAGTCCCATCTTTTCTGTAATTTTTTAAAATCACTTGACAGCTAGTCCCAGACCTAATTGCATGCTTTAAAATTTCTAATTGAGGCTGCTCAGTCTCTTCACCTTGTAAAAACCTACAGTTCAGCCCGACGATTTCTTCTCGACTATAACCAGTAACTAATTCAAAACCTTTATTAACATAAATAAGAGGATTATCCTTCTGTTGATTATCACTAATCACTACGCCACAGCTTGTCGATTCTAAAGCAAAACGCTTAAGCTCTTCTGCGAGTTGATCATTTGCAGTGTTTTTAGCACCCATCTGAATTGATCTTAGCAGAAATTAGAAGGATGTATCGGCAACAGTGCCAGAATGATAAAATGACTTTTATGTTACTTAGAGTTCTCAGCCTAGTCTTCATTTTAAGTTCTTGTTCTTTCGTGAATCCGAAGAGTCCTTCTCGGAAAATGTATTTTAAATTACCGAAAGATTATAAACAAATAAATACCAGCTCTAAAAAAGATGGTTCTTTCGTTAAAGAATTTATCCCGAAATCAGAAGATCCACAGAATTGGAGTAATATGATTCGCTACGTCTACCAGCCCACTGAAACAGAGGTATATGAGCAGTTTAAAGAAATGGCTGATGTAATAGGGAAAGTCTGTGAAGAACCTTTCGTGCCGAAACCCTTTGCTGGTAAATTCGGTGGGGCAGAGGCTTTAAATGCTCTTACCGCTTGCGGTAAGCACCCCAGTACTAAACGTGGTGAAATTAGCCAGTATCTTATGGTTCAAGATACTGATGGCATACATAGTGTACAGAAAACAGTTCGTATTGAGCCTTTCAAGGAAAAAGAAGCCAATGCTGTAATTAAAGAAAATCTGAAAACTTGGAATGATTTTTTTCAGACTTTAAAATTTAAGTAGCTTATACCATAATGATAAGGAATAAATCTGACAGTAGTTTTCTATAAAAAATAGAAAAACATAATTAAAATAACTAAGTAACTGAAAGCTACATTAAATGAGCTTCTTGGGCTTTTGGCTAAGCTTAGAATTAAGCTACAGAAAAAACTAATTAGCAGCCATGCTAAATAATTACTTAGTGGTATAACATTATTCAACCAATGCCAGTAATCAAGTTCAGCAGCGTGAGGCTCGATTAGATAATCAATTAAAAGCATAAGAGCTGCTACTAGAGATGCTTTTAGTGCAGCAATAGGGAGCTGCTTGTAAGCTCCAATTCTTGCGTTTTCGCCTTCCCTGAAAGTCTTAAAGGGAAGGCTTTCTAGGAATTTAGTGATAATCTCTTGGCTTGCATGTAGTAATAAAAGCCAGTTTACTCCGATGATTAGAGGGATTTGAAAAACTTTAATACCTAATGTCTCAGCATAGAAGTAAGTGCCAAAAGGCCATCCAGAATACACTCCTAACCACTCTACTCCATAAAAGGTGAAATATAAAAATAAATAGAGTCTATAGGGTATTTTTTCATTCAAGAATATGATGCAGGCAGAGACTAGAAGGTTAATCGGTGAAAGGCTTAGGAAAAAAAGGCGATAATCTGAATGAATACCTAAAAAACCGATTACATGAATCAATACTAAGAGAATTATTTTGCTAGAGTTTAAATTTAGTTTTTTTAAAATAACCATTAAAGTTCATTTCTAATTAAAGATACGTATTTTGTTTTAATATCTTCAAAGATACTTGGGGAAAGCTGTTCTAAACTTTGGTCAGAACTGCGTTCTATTTTTTTTAACTGTAAAATATGATAGCCGTAATCTGAACTTATGATATTACTGATCTGTAAAGGCTTTCTTAGTTTCATTACACCCTCACTAATATTCTTAGCATAGAAGTTATCTAAATTATTTACTGGAATAACCATATCAAAGACGACTAGATCTTTAAATAAATCCTTAACTACTCTGTAATTAGGTTCTCGTATTAAAATTTTCTTTAAGTAAGAAATCTTTTCTATAGCAGATTCTGCTTCCTTATCTATGTAGAACTGTCTGAAATAGTAATTCTCATGTGCTGCCAAATTATTTTTCTTGATATTTAAATACTCTTCTTGAACTTTAGCTTGAATTTTCTTTTTAAACACTGGATCTGCATTGAAACGCTTTAAAAAAATTTTCTCTGCAAGGCTATCTTTGACTAATTCAGATTTAGTATAAAAAACTAAATCCTCTAAATCTAAATCATAGTTCAGAAGCCGATCTTTAAAAGCCTGTTTACCTCCAAGTTTGGTTTCATAGAGATAAAGTTTCTCTAAAATCGCGGCATCATCAGGGATCACAGCTAATTTATTTGCTTTATTTAAGATTTTAAGGCGTTTATTATAATCAGTTACTATTCTAGGAGCCACTTCTAGATCAAAGTATTTTATGAAAACTAAGTGCTCATAAAAATCTTTCTGTAGCTCTTCTAATCGAATATCTTTGGTTCTTAAATATTCATCTAACTGCGCTTGGCTATGAAAATTATTTACTAAATAGTCTTTCCAGGTTTCTCTTAAGACTTCTGGGCTCACTGAAATATCCTTCATGCGACAGTAATTAAATATTTCATTTTTAATTTCCCTTGCCTGAGATGACTGCACCACTCCATTTTCTGCGTTGGTTTTTATTAGTGAATTTGAAAAAAGTTTTTCCAGGCAGAAATTTTGGTAGGCTATGACTATTCTGTTAAGCTTTACCTGATTTACAGCTAAGGGATGAGCTTGAGCATTTATGCTGCTGTCTTTTGAACTCGCTATCTCAGCCTGAGCTACTAAAGTTGATAACGAAAAAAAAACTATACAGAAAAAAATTTTTAAAACAGCTAAGCTTATAATTCTTGTCATTGGGCTTTAGGAAAACTCTATTCAGCTACTGCCCCCAATTATACTTTAAAATAGGACTTATTCATCTAAGCAGAGTTTATGAATACCAGCATATTAGAAATAAAAGATTTAGAAATTTACTTTCCGCAGAATAAATTCACGGCAGTGAAAGGCATTAGCTTTGAGATGAAAGCAGGTGAGATAGTCACTTTAGTGGGTGAGAGTGGCAGTGGTAAGTCTTTGACTGCTTCAAGCATTATAGGATTAGCTCCTCATACGGCTGATCTTAAAGGACAGATCATTTATAAGGGTCGAAACCTTTACCCTGATTACCCAAGAGAGCTTAGAGGTAAAGAGATTTCTTTAATCCCCCAAGACACGCTTAGCTCGCTAAATCCAGTCTTTAAAGTCGGAGACCAGGTCTATGAAGCGTTAGACATCTGGAATAAAAATCTTTCTAAAGCTGAAAAAAGATCTAAGGTATTAGAGACTTTCTCTATGACAGGTATTTCTGATCCTGAAAGATGTTATCGTGCTTATCCTCATGAGATTTCTGGTGGTATGAGGCAGCGAGCGATGATAGCTATGGCTATTATGAATGAACCAGAGATTCTTATCGCAGATGAAGCCACTACCGCACTAGATGTAACAGTGCAGGCGCTTATTATCAAACTTTTAAAAGATTTAAAGAAGACTATTCTGTTTATTACCCATGATTTAGGTGTAGTCGCAGAAATCGCTGACAGAGTGGTAGTCATGAGGCGCGGTGAAATAGTTGAAAATAGGGATGTATTTTCATTATTTAGTAAGCCAGATTCAGAATATACTAAGAAATTATTAGCAGAGATGCCGAAACTTTAAAGGGCGTGTAGCGGAATTTCTATTAAATATCATCGCAGATCTTAACCCTCTATTAATTTTATTTGCTTAAGTAAGTAAATAGGTCTATCTGTGTATTCAGAAGTACTGGTGTTAAATTATGAATATTAACTTTTTTCCTATCCAAAATTTTGATAAAGCTGAGATTAACTCAAAAAAAACGGAGAAAACTCTTTTACCTGGTAGTGTATGGGATAAGCTTACAACGCCAGAAGGGGATAGATTATTAGAAATTATAGAAAAATTCGAAAAAAATCCTACGGATTTAAAAGCTAAAGAGAAAGACTATGACGAATTAATGAAGCTGTTCTATAAAGGTATTGGGCTTGATAAGAATGGTAGCGGTACTATTTCTAAAGAAGATCAGAGAGCGGCTTTAGAACTCTCTGCTTTAATAAATGATGCGATTTTAAACGATCAGCAAAATATAAGTAAAATTTATAACCCTAATGAGCTTAAGAAGGCGCTCGACCTACAGAATAAGTTTCGTAAAGACTTAGAAACAAAGCCTGGGTTTAAAAAATTATTAAACTTAGTAGAAGAGAGTGATAGCTATAACGAGCTAAGTGAAGGGCAAAAGGAATACCAGACTGAGAAAATAACTTCTTACTTAGCTGAAAATAAACAAGGTTTTCAGAAGATATTTAAGACCTTGTCTAAAAATAAGCCTGATGAGTTAACTCTTGAGCAACAAGAACAACTTAAAAACTTAAAAACTTTAGCTGGAGAAAAAGGTCAGAGTATTTTAAATAAGATCCTATCTACATTTGACGAGTTTAAAGCTTATGAATTTCTTGATCCTCAGCTAAGCAAAATGGACGAAGACCCTAACAGAGGATTGGTGTCTCAAGCTAAAGCTAGCTCTACTTATGATAATTGGGAAAGACGTGGGGTTGATGATGCTAAACTTGCAGAAAAAGAAGATGACAGACCTACAAGGACATCAAGAAGAGAGTCTAGTGAAACAGATAGAATTCTTAAAGAAATTTTAGCGAGGCTTGAAAAGCTTGAGAAGCGATGTGCGGAGAAAGATACCGATGCGGAGAAAGATACTGAAAAGCAAGCTTCTACTACACCAGACTGGTTAGGTGCTATTACTGCTGGTTTAGGTATAGCTGGTAAATTTTTAAATATTACAGGTCTTGGTAATAATCAAAATGCTTGTTGTTATCCGCCTGTGCCATGCTATGGGAGCGAATCTCTGAATTGTCCTTCGGTATCATACTCTGGGAGAGGATCTGCATATTGCCCTCCTAGACCTTATTATGTCGGTGGTGATACGTGGCCGTGGGGTAGAGCAAATGGCATTAATGCTGAGTATAGTGCCTTTAATAATTACATGCCCTCATCAGGTTCTTACTCTGCCACTTCAAATCCATCTTCAACGAGTTCTAGTAATCCTTATAGCAGTTCTTCTGCATATAACCCGATAAATATAGAACTTAATCCAGTATTTAATAATAATCCTATTCAGAGCTCGGCTAGCTATTCTGGAGCACGCTCCAGTAATGCGGCTGAAATTAGAAGAAGTTTTGGAATTAATATGCCTGGTATTTGCAGAACTTAAGGTATTTTTTAGAACTCTAATGAGAGATAGTACCTGTGAATTAACTGATTCTTAACTTTAATTGTTAACAGTATAAGTATATAGACACTATATGAAAATGCCATGGTAGATTTAAGCGTTTTAAGCACATTCAATCCTAATCTCAGCTCTCTTTTCAATCCTAAAGGCAATGATATTAGTTGTGAATCAGAGTTAGATCCCTTTCTAAAAAATGGTTCACAGGATGCTGATAAACTTGCACAAAAGATTCAAAAGGAAGCAGAAAAGGTACAAGATAAAGCGAAGCAGCTTGAACTTGTAGAAAGATCCATTGCATATATTCGAGCGAAAGGTGGCAGTGACTTATCTTTAAAGGTATACGAAAATCTAAAAGATAAAGATGAAGCTAATGGATTTCTAGATGTATTTGGGAAAGCAGATAAAGTACCAGATATTATAAATAATAGTGCTCCAGCCCAAGTCGCTTGGGAAAAGATTGCGTCTGGTGCAGCTTATGATCATATTGAAAAGAATAAGACTTCCATTACAGACGATTTAAAATTTGCTCTTGATGAGGCAGATGATAAGAAAATTTTAAAAGTTGCTGATAGTCCAGCTTTAGTTACTTTAAAAGAACAATTAACGGAAAATGGTATGTCAGATGAAGAAGCTGATAAAGATATATCTAAAATGCTGCGAGAAACTAAAGGCTGTGATGGTAAACCTTTACTCGAAGAAGGCAAAAGCGTTCAGGTCGAAATGGGTAGTCCTTCAAATGCTTTATCTGCTAAGAGAACCGAGGAATTACAGAATCTTAGAGATAAATTAACTGAAAAAATTAACGACGAAGCAAAAACCCCAGAAGCAGCGAAACAAATCTTGAAGGAGTCTGTTAATAAGTTTGAAGCATTAAGACCAGATGGCATAAAGCCTGAAACATTTTACACTGAACAGATGCAAGCCGTATTAGACGAGTCGGACAAATACAAAAAATATACTGTGGCTGCTACTGCTTCATTAGAAAGGAAGATTACAGTTAATGGAGAAAAATTAATTAAAACTACTAATGATAAAGTTTTTGTAAACTCTAAAGGAGAATTCGTAGTAGAAAAGGATGGTAAATACGATCGCAGAGAGCCTGATAAAGATGGCAAAATCACAGTGGATGGTAAGAAAATAGATAGAGAAGAGATAAAAGCATCGCAGCCAAAAATTAGTATTCTTATGGATAAAGATCAGAATAAAGTCGAGGATTGCACCCTAGAGGCTGGCAAAGAGTATATAAAAGATCAAAAATTAGTACATACAGCTAGGGGTGATAAGAAAGCTTTAGAAGAGTTAGATAGGCAACAGAAGGTACTAGATGAAGCTCAAGAGGCTTTACCAGAACGACGTAAAAAAGAAAAAGAAGCAGGCAAGAGCGATAATAATAATACACTCATGTTGATACTGGGACTTCTTGGTGCTGTGGGGACTGTAGTTGCAGCTCTGAGTCAAGGTCGTGGAAAGACCACTACTGTAACGGGTGGCGCTGCTTGTAATCCCCAAGGTGGAGCTTACGGCGGACAGAACGGTTACGGATATGATTCTTATCTAGCCTCAGATAAATATGGTTATAACAGAGGCTACCGAGCGACAGTCGATGCAGCTAATGAACGCTCAAATCAATATGCAATTACGTTTCGTGACAACCCAGTTAGGACCAGAGCCCAAATCATGAGACAGAATGGCATGCGCCTAATTCAGGGGCAGGATGGAGGACTAGGGGTCTATGGACGAGGAATCTATTAGGTTTAAAACTAATTCTAAATAAAAGACGTGTAGCGAAATTCTAATTTCTGCGTTTTCGTCGTCCTCATGATCCTCAGTCTTGAACTTGTTCGTTTGGCTACACGCCCATAAAACAAAATTAAAACTACCTAAAACCCTCTCTCAATAAGTATTACATATAAATTTCTAAATCAACTCTCCTTTATATAAGCATAAGAACGAAATAAAAGTTCTCAAAAGCATTAGGGATAAGGCTTTTAAAAAAGAAGATTTAAGATGAATTGGTTTAATAATTTCAGTGGCGGTTTTAATAATAATAGTAATTTCGGTTATCATGGAAATACTACTCGTAATAGTTTTTATACTAACTCTGTCTCTAACACGACTACGCCTAGTTCTAATACGATAGGATTCGGTAATGGTTCGTGGGGAAATGGCACGGGGGGGCAGGGGAATGATGGTTATATTCAATTTAATTCTGGTGCTATAGGCTTAGGTTTTAATAATGGAAATACTGGCGGCTGGGGTAACCATGGTGGCTGGGGTGGAAACTCTGGCAGCTGGGGTTCTAAATTCCAACCTTATGATAACTTCTTAATCAATGGTTTTAATCCTGGTCATGAGCAATACGCTATCGTTGGGACAAGAAACAGAAGAAGATATGCTGAACAAGCTATTGGTATTATTGGACAACAAGGTGGTTTCTGGGGCAATTTTGCTTATCCAAGAAGTCTATATGGGCTAAGCTAAATAATCAAAGCTTCAGCTAAAAAATAAACTTAAATTTAATTCAAAAACAAATTATGCAAATCCCTCTTATAGAGATTCATCAGCATAATATTATTCTCAAAAAGTGTTTTCCCGTTCTTGCCCAAGGTTTTAGCGTGGGAAAGTGCTTTTGCACCAGCGAGGTTACCATCTAAAAGCAAGTATTGATCAGTGCCTTCGCTCATCATTACTGAACCGAAAGGTGTATTCACTAAGTCTAAGTATTCCTGCTTAAGAGCGTGAGTCCATTTATAGGAGCCACTTTGCTCTTGAATAATCGCTAGTCCTTCATTTCCATAGTTCACATGAAAGAACATCATCCCAGCTTTAATTTCAGCTAAAAATAAAATTGGGCTATTAGCATCCTGCCAACTTAAAAGACCTTTATGCGAAGGATCACTCAGGCTTTCTATTTTAATAAAACCCGTCAAAAAATCTTTAGAAGGCTCATCTTTTAGAATATACTGGTAGTGAAAATTATCAGTCGTTTTATCTAGGGTAATCTCATCACCCATCTCTTCTAACCATCGTTTAGCTTCTTCGAGTTCCAATCTCAGAGATTCATCTAGCTGTAAAGTGCTATTAGAGTCATGATTTTTAAGAGCAGAGATTAACTGATCTTTATGGCTTATAATAAGCCTAAACTTATGCTCAGGGAAAGAGCGGTCTAAATAGGCTTGGTCTATTTTCTGTAAACCCGTAGCATGAATAGAAGACAGCGCGAAGCGTATCTTATTTAGCCCCTGCCAAATAGAAATTAAATCATGCCAAGTTCTTTCAGTTATCATCAAGATAAGCCTATCCCATCAATGTTATATAAATTTCCATTATATATACAGTCGATATTTATAATATACCTTGATTTTAATAATCCTTGATGCGACAGAACTCTAACTTTTACCCGAGGCACATCCCCTAAAAGCTCTATATGAAATTGAAAATGTCTTAAAAGATACTGCCCATGCTTATAGGCATTGGTATTTCCATCATCTTCGTAGAAATTATAATCAATACTAATGTTTTTCTTAAGAGTTAATTCTTGGGAGTTAAGAAAAATTCTGAATTTTAAAGGTATTTCGTCAAGAGGGTCTTGAGGATAATTAAAAACAAGATTATCAAGCTTAGAATCAGCTTTCTCCGCTAAGGGTACTACTGAATTAGCTTTTACGAAAACAGGAATAGTATGAATATCTAATTCCTGTTCATACTCTTGACCCGCGGGGTACTCTTTAAAATTAAAAAAGTTAATCCAAGAGCCAGGATCTTTTAAGGAAGCTATTATCAAAGAGGATTTAGTTTCGCAATAATTCTCTAAAGTCGGCAAATAGAATCTCTGAGACTGCGCGTAATCTTTAATTTCTGCATTCTCAGCAGCAGGGTAAATGGTTTCAGCTACAGGTATTACTAATAAAGACTCGCCTAGCATATACTGGAAGCTTATTTCACGAACTTTAATATCTTCTTGAAAGTCATAAATTAATGGGCGTTGAATTGGTATTCCTTGAGTGTGAGCTAAATAATTAGCTTGATATAAATATGTTCTTAAATTATTTCTAAGATGCATAAACTTTTTCGCTATATTGAAGAAGCTTGTAGTATCAGGGTTTGAGCTTATTAATAAATCTAAAACCTCAGTAGGTTCTTCTTTATAAGAATGAATAGTAAATCTTGGTGAAAAAACTCCTAACTGAATCCACCTTAAAAATAGTTCTGGGCTAGGTTTATCGCCCCAGAAACCACCGATATCACAGCCACAGTGAATCATTCCAGAAATACCCATAGAGGAAATTATCTGTGTATCATATTTTAAAGCAGTAAAATTACTACAGTTATCACCAGTCCAAGTTTCGGCGTATTTCTGAATACCAGCGTAACCACTACGACTTAATATCCATGGTCTAAGCTCAGAATTATTTTCAAGTGAAGCTTCGTAAGACAGCTTACTCATGAGATTTGGCATAAGTATAGTTTTATGAACTTGACTGTGAGCCGTAAAGATTTCATACTCATTATTGTCATTCCAGATTCCTCTTAAACCCTTTCCTAGAAGCTGTTCTTTGATTTTGGTTTTCCACCATGTTTGGGTTTGAGGTTTAGTGAAGTCTAGATACGAACCTTCCCCACCCCAGTAATCCACCACTAGAGACCGCTCGCAAACTTCAATTTCCACGTTTTCGCCCGCCTCATTTATAAAGAGATCCAATCGCTCCGCTTCTGCATAAAGCGGGTGAGACTTTAAAAGTACTGGCTTTAAATTCACACATAATTCGACTCCTAGTTCTCTAAGTTCTTTGATGAAAAGCTCTGGCTGAGGGAATTTCTGAGGATTCCAGGTAAACTGTAAGCGTTCATTTTTTTCATTTAATGTATAACCTGAAGAAAGGTGAAAAGCAGTAGGGAAGATGTTCTCTGCTTGGTGGCATTTTGTGAAATTTAAAAGTTCTTCTGTGGAATTATTTTTCTCTGTATAAGCCATACCGCTGCCCATGTAGCCGAAGATGAATTCTGGTTCTAGATTAGGTCTTCCAGTAAGCTCAATAAATCTTTGACTTACTTTACTGAGTTCTGGTCCATGAATATAGTAATAATTTAAATCCCCTGCTACTGCTCCGAAATAATAATAGGGACTTGGTTTTCGCTCTTTTCCGAAATCGAAAAATTTTTCTGAAAAATTATCAAAAAATATTCCATGAGCTTTATTTAAAACCCTGTCTAGGGCTATAAAAAATGGAATATCTTTATAAAGAGGGTCACTGTTACTAGAATCATAGCCAAGTGCGTCTACTGGTTTGTTTATAAAACGCCTACCCCAGCGATTAATCTCACCAGTTTTATCTCCTAGTCCATAAATCAGTGGAGGATTCTGCAAATCTGTATAAGCTCTATAGCAGCGGACCTGCGGTCCGCCATCTAAAAAAACATCACTGTAAAAGCCAGCCTGAGAAAGATCTGATGAAATTAGGTCGCCATCAGCATCATAGATATCTATTTTTAAAGCATCTTTATTAACTATGATTTTTAAAATATCAGTATGAAAAATTAGCTCAGTGACAGTGTCTTCTACCCGCAATACACTGCCATTATTCGTCCTCCTTGGCCTTGAACTTGTACGTTCGGCAGTAATGCCATCAATTGACTGCTCACAAGTTTCAATTTTTGCATTCACATCATAATTGCTGAAATCCAGTAAGGGATTAATATTTAGATCAAAACTATCACTAAAGGCATAATGAAAACGCACTATGTAAGGCGATAAGAAAAGAATGAAAAGGTTTAATGGAGCTGATTTGCCATTTTCTAGCTTTTCTTTAATGCGAATCTTCTCTGAATCTAAAGATAATTTAAAAAGTCCAGTAGCTATAGTCTCATAAGACTTTAGCTGTAAATAATTTCGAACGCCGTAGTGAGTATTAGCGATAAAAGCCTCCAAAGTATCTTAAATAAAGACCTCTAGGTTTATTGGATATGATATTTATCTTTATATTCCGCTTCTAGCTTAATATCGTTATATTTTCTAATTAAACCAGCATGAATATACTCTTTATTCTTATCTTTATGAATGACGATAGTCGAGCCTGGGTGAATATATAGAGGATCACCCTTTAAAACGAAAAATGGTATAGGTAAAAAAGCACCCTTCACGAAACCTTTAGCACCTTCTTTAAATTTACTTTCACCAGCTCTAGATTCATATATCTGATCTGCCATTCCCCAGATCGCCGTACCACCTCTAGCTACAGGCAAGCCTATACTAACGAAATCAAGTGTAAGACCTAAGACCTGACCTGTAGTCGATAATAAAGCATTACCAACCCAGTATGTTATTTCAGTCTTTTTAACAGCACGTATCTTAATTACTGCATCAATAGCTTCAGTTTTACCACTAGGTAATACCGCTCTCTCTAGATGGAATTTTCTAATCTCATCACGGGAGATTCTTCTACGTTCTCTATGCTCAATTAATTTACCGTAAAACTTAGTACCAAGAGGAAAAGACTCTGGATAATCTTCTAAGTTAAGGACTTCTGTGACCTCAAGCTCTATAGCATCATGAGCGAAGCTTGTGGCTTTCGTCTTGTAGCCTCCGCAGAAATTATGGCTCTGTTGCTGGGTTTCTCGAATTTTATCTGCACTATAAACAGCTTCAGAATTGGTAAATAAGCTTGTGATAAGGAAAAGTAAAATGAAGAATAATCTTTTCATAAAATATCTCTATAATATACTATGCCACGATGCCGTCTTTATCCTCTTTAATTTATATGATTACTGGCAGTTTCTCTGCTCTATTTATATTTCTTGGTACTACTATTCTCCTTGCTAAGTGGATGAGCCCCGAGGATTTAGGTATCCTTATGGCAGCTGAAGCCTTTACGACTCTTTTTTCTTTTTTCTTTGATTTCGGTTTTAAAAACTCTATTCTAAAATGTTCTAGTGAAAATCGCTTAGAAAGTGCTATCGGAAATGCGATTCTGATAAAGCTTGCGATAGTCATACCAGTAATCGCTCTGACTTATTTAACCGCTTGGTTATCCCATTTTGAGCCACGCATGATAGAAGTCATACACTATTACACGCTTGCGATGATTTTAGATAGTTTCGCTAAGATTTTTGGGATAGTGAGGCGAGCTTTAGGACAGTTTAAGATGACCGCAGCGATGAATGTCACGAACAGGGTTCTAAGATTAGCAGTAATTTTTATAGTTTTAGTTCTATGTAAGGGTTCTATGCTGTTTCTTGTCCAAATGTTCGCTGTGAGCTCATTAATTAAACTGATTTTAGCTACAGTTACCACTCTTAGGCTAACGGGAATTAGTCTAGATCTGAGTTCTATAAAAGAAATGTTTAAGGATTCTTTTGCTTACAGTATTTACGACGTTTTAGAAGAAGCTCAAGGGAATATAGATAGGCTAATGCTTACTTATCTTATGGGCACTACCTCTGTAGCATTTTATTCAGTACCTGCACGCTTAAATCGTTTCTCACAGCTAATTATACAGACAGTGAATCGTGTTTATTTACCGTCTCTGCATGATCTTTATGTAAAAGTAGAGAAAGCTCCTAGTTTGGCTTCGACAAGCTCTAATCCTGAACATAGCAGTGTTTCTGGGCTTGCTGATGATAATATTCTGCATTCTGCAACTAATAGCGAAGTTGACCAGGCTTTAAAAGATTTCCTTGATAAGGTTAGCTTCTATTCTTCGTTAACGGGTGCTTTGATTTTTTTAGGAATATATTTTGCGGCAGAGCCAGTTCTGTATTGGATATTCGGCGAGACTTACGCTGAGTCTATTCCACTGGTTAAATGGTTTGGCTTACTTACCTTAATCTGGTTTTTAAGTATATGTCCTAGTATGCTGATGGCTTGTGAGTCTTTTCATAAAAGGCGTATAGCTATAGTTCTATTTTCAACTCTTTTAAATATAGGACTCGGCTGGTATTTAATTCCTAAGATGGGCTTAATAGCAGCTATTCATGCCACGAATATAGCTAATTTCGTGGCACTTATAGCGATGCTTTATTTCACGCGGCACAGAATAGATGTGAGGATGATTTTATTGTTCTGTGCGGTTGGGGGATTGGTTTTTGTTTAAAGGTACTACTATCAAGCACGCTTAATTAATTACCATTTAGTGTTTGTGTTAATTCTCCTTGAGTCATAGTATATGGTGGAACTGTTTTGTTTAAATTTTCTGGATTGCCGAATGCAAAGGAAAGCAACTTGTGTATATCTCCTTGATTTGGTATCGAAAATGTTACTTGACCTAGTTGACCTTGCTTTAAAGCAGTATCCTGAATAGATTCGAAGCTATGTGGAAAGCCTTTCGTATCATTTACCGTACAGCTTGAACCAATATAGATTGCTCTATATATTCCCTGTAAGGTTTTGCCAAGCTATTATAGCCAGGATACTTATCCTGAAGAACTCCTGAAACATTTTTCTCAAGATCAGTTAAAGTTTCTTTTTTTGCAGTACCTTGAATTTCAGCTGGTAGAGGATTCGGGATGAAATCTAGCTGAGGAATAAATGCTACAGGGGCTGCGGCATTGGTGAGTAGACCTGCACTCAGTACACCCAAGATTGTGTTTCTGATTCCATTAGATTTTGCTTCTTCATTAGCTGAAACTAAATGAAGTCCTAACTTGGCTAGTCCAGTATTCACCTTAGCTTGAGTTTCTAGTTCTTGTTTTTGCTGGTTTATTTCCTGCTGCTGCTGATTAATTGTAGTTTTCTGCGCTTCTTCCAGTGGGGTATTTATCTTATTTTGGTCCAGCACTTGGTTTGTAAGAACTGGGAAAAGACTCCCAGCAGTATTTATTTGTTGTCGTAACCAATCATTCATTTTCCTTCTTCCTTTTTATATTAACTGAGCTTGCAATCTATCGTTACTAAATTAAAAGGAGGTTAAGGAATTATTTTGATAAGAATTTTTAGTTTGACAGTAATAGCCTATAAAGACCTCTGACCCCAAAGCCAGTAGCACCTTTATACGCAAATAAGCCATCATTCTCAATAAAACCGACACCCGCGATATCTAAATGCACCCATTTAGAATCTTTAGGAATAAAGTTACTTAGGAATTGAGCTGCGATTAAGGCATCTGGTCTAGAGCTACAGTGTGCTAAATCAGCGATTTCTGAATCTGTTTTCTTTTTATATTCTTCTAGCATCGGCATATGCCACAGCTTTTCACCCTCTTCGGCGAAAGCAGCCTGTACTTTATTAAGAAACTCTTCATCGTTAGTCATCGCTCCAGCAGCGACTTCACCTAATGTCGCTACTATAGAACCCGTTAAGGTAGCTAAATCTACGACATGTGTCGGCTTATTTTTCAACTTAGATAAATAGCTTAAAGCATCAGCTAAAACTAAACGTCCCTCCGCATCAGTGTCTACGACCTGCACTGTCTTACCATTTAAAGCTCGCAGCACATCACCCGGTTTATAACTAGCTCCCCCAAAGGCATTCTCCGCAAGAGCCATCACTCCTGTGATTTTACGCTTAATTTTCTTTCTCTCCGCCACACTTAATTTAGAAATTAAGTGAAATACGGAAAGCACTGTGGCAGCACCAGCCATATCAGATTTCATGTCTAGCATATACTGATTAGGTTTTAAGCAGAGACCGCCAGTATCAAAAGTAATTCCCTTGCCCACTAAAGCTAAATGGGACTGCAGTACACTGCGGTCATTCGTCCTCCTCAGCCTTGAACTTGTACGTTTGCGAGCAGTCCCCAAGTAAGACTGCCCGCAAACTTCAATTTCTGCGTTTCCCATCTCTGGATCAAATTCTAAAACTAAAAGCCTTGGGTGAAACTCTTTTCCAGAGTTAATAAGACTTTCTTTACCTACCGCAAGTAAGCACTCCATGCCAAGCTTTTTAGCTTCAGTCGCAGACACGGTTTTCAATTTTATCTGCGGGCATTTAGTGGTAATTTCTACTGCGAGTGCCTCTAAACTACCTGGATTAATTTCACTAGCATTAGCTGAGACTATATCCCTACAGAAAAGAACTGAATCTATAAGCTTATCTCTCAGATTGAAATTTAGCTTTTGGGCTTTAGAGCCGTGTATAGTTTTAAGTTTAATTTTTTTGTTTTTAGTTTTATAGTTATCAAAAAAATATGATTTTAAAAAAATCATTTCGTAGACTATTTCTTGTTGGACTATATTTAAATTACTAATATCTAAATCTAATTCACTGTATTCTAAATCTTTCCAAGGCAGTTCAGAAATAGCTTTACGCAACTCAGAATTAGTAATGGTTTTTAAATTTGGCAGATAAATTTCTAAAAGAGCTTTATCGGGATAAATTAAAAAAGGTTTATCCTTGGATATTTCCTTTACAGGCTTCTCTTTCGCGGCGATCTTAACTAAAAGTTTTTTCATTTATATTAAATATTATTACATCATTATCAAACCATAATCTTTTTTCCTTATATCTATAGAAAATATGAAACCAAATAATTCAGATCACAAAGACCCAATAATTGAATATTTATTTAAAGACAAATCCGACGATGAGTGCTTCAGTTCTTTTGTCACTGATGAACACGGTAACCGAATAGGTTACTTAAACTTTGAAAATGGTACTAAAGTTGCTTGCTATCAAGCTGTAAATAAGTCCCCGGTTATCGAGTTAGATGTAAATGGTTACCAAGTCCTATATATTAAAAATTATAAAAGTGATTTAGCTTGCAGAAAGGTTTTGCTTGAAAATGACAAAATGCTAATTTACTTGTATAACAATCAATTTGAAATTATTGAAATGTACGAAGAAGAGACCTAAAGTCCCATTCTTTTTAGTAGAGCATTTTCATCTGGCTCTCTGCCCATAAAAGCCTTAAATAGACATAGGGGAGGCTCACTGTCTCCTTTCTCTAGTATGTTTTTTCTGTACTCGGCTCCTACTGCGGGATTTAGCACGCCTTCATTCTGGAAACGGCTGAAAGCATCAGCTTCAAGCACTTCTGCCCATTTATAACTATAATAGCCAGAAGCATATCCACCTGCAAAGATATGTGAAAAAGAATTAGGGAAGCAGACTAGATCTGATGGGTCTATGAGGTTATATTTTCTTGCGATTCTAAGATGGGTTAGCTTAGGTGATTCTGATAGAGATTCATCTTCATTCATATATATTTCTAGATCAAATAAAGCGAATTCCACCTGTCTTAAGCAGGATAAACCTTCATTGAAATTACGCGCTGCTAGCATTTTATCCAAAAGATCCGCCGGGATTGGTTCCGCTGTTTCATAATGCTTCGCAAAAGTTGATAAAGATTCTTTCTGCCAAACAAAGTTTTCATTTAATTGACTTGGTAATTCTACGAAATCCCATTCAACATTAGTTCCAGCCATGGGTGAAAGTTCTACATTACTTAAAAGATGATGCAGGGCATGACCAAATTCGTGAAACAGTGTTAAAACTTCAAGATGGGTTAATAGAGAAGGACTGTAACTAGGTTCCAGCTGTGGTTTCGTTAAATTACAGACAAGCGTACACTGTGGTTTGATTTTCTGCCCAGATGGATTAATGGCAGAATCGACAAGAGGCATTACCCAAGCACCACTGCGCTTAACTTCTCTTGGGTAGAGATCCATGTAGAATGTGCCAATAATAGAACCGTCTTTTTCTAAAACTTGATAAACGCTGACATCTTCATGCCATACTTCTATATTTTCTACTTTCTGAAAGTCTATAGAGTAAAGGGTTTTAGCGATATTGAACATGCCTTCGATAGTTGCATTTAGCTCAAAATACGGCTTAGTTAAATTAGTGTCGAAATCATATTTTTCTTTCCTGAGTTTTTCCGATAGGTATGCTGTATCCCACGGCAAGATTTTATCGGGATTATTTTCAGTATTTTGATAGTTAATAGATTTTTGAAATGAAATTAATTCGGCATATTCTTTTTCAGCTAAAGCTCTTGCTTTTTCTGCGAGCCTTATAAGAAATTCTTTAACCTGCTTCGGACTCTCAGCCATCTTCATTTGTAATGACAGATCTGCATAGCTAGAAAATCCTAGAAGTTTCGCTTTACGTGCCTTCGTCGCAAAAATATCAAGAATAAGTGGTTCATTATCTAATGATTCATTTTTCTTGTTCTTCTTTCCTATAGAGGCTCTAGTTAAATATTCGATATAGAGTGTTTTTCTTAAAGCCCCATTATCAGAGAATTTCATAAACGGCCCATACGATGGATAATCTAAATTAAATACCCAAGCAGATTCTATGCCATTCTCTTTAGCCTTAAGAGCTGCTGCTTGAATAAGATCATCAGGTAGTCCAGCTAAATCTTCTTTATTCTTGATGATTAAATCAAACTTACTATCTACAACGTTATTCGAGAATTTTTGTGAAAGCTGAGATAGTTTTAAATTTAATTCTTTGAACTCTTCTCTATCAGCACCTTCGAGTTCTGCTCCAGACAACTTAAAATCCTTTAAAGTATTTTCTAAATATCTTTTTCTTTCACCAGTAAGATTTTTTGCATTTTCTGATTCCGCATATCTCTTAACGAACTCATAGACACGTGGATCTAAAGAATAATTATTATAGAATTCCACCATAACAGGTCTTGCCTTTTCTGCTTCATCTCTGAAATCATCATCAGCATTTAGTGAAAGCAGGTTCTCTACTGGAGTCCAAGTTTTATCTACTAAATCCTCCATTTTTATCAGGGGATACATTGCATTTTCAAAATTCAGCTCATCTTTAGTCGCCAAAATCTCTTCTAGCTTAGCTTGAGCTTGTTTAGTGATTTCTACGGTAGCAGGGTAAATATGCTCAGCTTTAATGCTCTGATATGGTATGAACTCAGATGTACTAAGGAGTGGATTGGCTAATTTGGCTGTCATATAATTAATGCTAAAATCATATACCCTGAGCCTGAAACATGCAAACCATTAAACTTGATGAACTAAAACTAAAGCTAGATCAGATAGAGATCAGAGCTAGTGAAGATTGTAAAACTAATCTTAATTTAAAAAATGCTCATCAGATAAAAGCGAAATATTTGGGCAATAAAAGTGAAATCAGTGAATTTAAGGTCTACATGAAGGATCTTAAGCCCGAAGATAAGCCTGCATTAGGGAAACTTATCAATGAAGCTCAGAGTCGAATAGAGACTATATTTAATTCACGTAATGATGAACTCAAACAAGAGGAAATCGCCGCTAAATTAGAAGCAGAAAAAATAGATATTAGTTTGCCGAATGGTAGAAAAACTCTAGGGAAGCTTCATCCACTTAATGATGTCACTAAAGATATAGTGGGGATCTTTCAGAGATTAGGTTTTAAATTAGTAGATGGTCCAGAGCTCGAAAATACTTACTATAATTTCACAGCATTAAATACTGGTGAAGATCATCCAGCCAGAGACGAACAGGATACTTTCTACACCAGCCTTTCCCCTGAAATATTATTAAGAAGTCATACTTCGTCTATTCAAATCAGAGCGATGGAAAAATTAAAACCACCTTTTAGAATTATTGGTCATGGTCGCGTCTATCGTAATGAAGAAGTTAACGCCCGTAAAATGCCTTTCTTTCATCAATTAGAAATCATGTTAATAGATGAAAATATTAACTTTGGTCACATGAAATGGTTTCTAAATGAGTTTCTCAAAGAATTTTTTGGTAAGAGCGTAAGCACTCGTTTAAGACCAGACTATTTTCCATTTACTGAACCGAGTGCAGAATTAGACGCTGAGTGTATTTTCTGTGAGGGTAAAGGTTGTAATACTTGTGGTGGCCGTGGTTGGCTCGAATTAATGGGTTGTGGAATGGTAGACCCAAATGTACTCGAAATGGCTAAGATAGATTCTGGAAAATATTCAGGATTCGCAGCTGGATTGGGTTTGGAGAGGTTTACAATGTTGAAGCATAAAATTGATGATATCCGCCATCTGTTTAGTGGTGATCAGCGATTATTAAAAAAAGTTTTAAAATGAGGCTCTTCTCCAATTTGAGTGGATAGCGTAAATACGACATGATAAGATTTTTAAATGAATGAGATTTTGTGGGCTTTCAATTTCAATGGTTTATTCAAGTCTGCTTGCGTAGCGGAGGTTGATGAAGAAAGTAAGAC
>JAGWWP010000035.1 GCA_018970325.1 Cyanobacteria bacterium REEB446
GACCCCAGGGCTGTCTCATTCTAAAATATTTCAAGAATCCATACAGACGTAAGTCTGGCCAAATCTGTAAAGTCATGTCTCAATAGAGGAATGGTAAAAGAGATAGAGGATATAGGAATAGTCGAATGTTTTGAGGATTTGGAAGATCCGAGACGTTCACAGGGTCAGCGTTTTAAGCTTACTGAATTGATAGTAATGTCAATAACAGCGGTACTTTGCGGAGCAGATTCATTTGGAAGTATAGAAAGATTTGTAGAAGCAAAGGAAGAATGGTTTAAGAAATTTTTTGAACTTAAACACGGTATTCCATCTAAAGCAACCTTTGCAAGAATATTTACAGCATTGGATTCTAGAGCTTTTGAGGAAGCTTTTTCTAGCTGGGTGCGAAAAGTTAAAGCAACAGTAGATGAAGAAGTTATTGCTATAGATGGAAAGACACTCAGGCATTCATTTGATACTTCTGCAAATGCCTCTCCAATTCATTTACTCAACGCATTTTCAGTAGAGAACGGTTTAGTATTAGGACAACTTAAAGTTGATTCTAAGACTAATGAAATCACCGTTATCCCAAAGCTTTTAGAAAGACTGCTTCTGAAAGGAGTAACCGTGACAATAGATGCCATGGGCTGTCAAAAAGAAATAGCAAAACAAATATCAGAACAAGGAGGAGATTATGTACTTGGTCTAAAAGGCAATCAGGGATTGTTTCATAAAAATGTAAAAAGTTTTCTTGATGAAGCAATTAGTCAAAATGATAAAAAGCTTGAATATTATGAAAGTCTGATTGAGAAAGGACATGGACGTATTGAGAAGAGAAAAATATGGCTTCTTCCAGTTCTAGAAAAAGATATTTCAGAAAAAATATTTGATAACGCTGGAGCTTGGACTAAATTAGGCTCTGTGATTGCTATTGAAACTGAAAGATTGAATTTAAAAACAGAAAAAATAACTAAAGAGAGAAGATATTACATATCTAGTCATAAAGCTGACCCAGAGAGACTCTTGAAAATTATTCGCTCTCATTGGGCAATAGAAAATTCTCTACACTGGGTTCTTGATATGACTTTTAATGAAGATGCCTCCAGAATCAGAAGAAAATATGCTGCCGAAAACTTCTCACTACTTAGAAAAATTACACTCAATCTCATTAAACTCGATGGCTCTAAATACAACCTCATCGGCAAAAGACAGGTCTCTGGATGGAATGATGACTTTAGAGAACAAATTATCTTTCAAAAATTTCCTAAAATCTCTTGATTTTTAGAATGAGACAGCCCTAGATATTTTTCAAATTCTTGCTCCGCTAATGCAAGTGCTACTTCATGGGTAACTTTCCCCGCATGGCTTAAAACCGCTTCTTCATTAAATTTCAGAAAGGCATCTAATTTCTGAACCCAATCTTTCATATACATCACAATGCCTTTCTGGTGCATTTTTCCAAGTCTGAAGCCCCATATTTTCTTTAGTGCTATCTGCTCGTGAGTGAATAATCTCAGCCGCAGTCTGTCCTGTAATAGCCCAGTGGAGCTTATTCTGGACAGTAGCAAAAAACTTTTTAGTAATATCATTATCAGGCTTATAATCAGCACTGCATTGTGAGTAGATATCAGTTATTTTCTGATAGAACCTTCTCTCACTGCTGCGTATATCACGGATTCGCTCAAGCTGTTCTTCAAAGTAATCTTTACCAAAAATGTTTTGTGGATTTTTCAGGCGTTCATCATCCATAGTAAAGCCTTTAATGATGTACTCCTTTAAGCGTTCTGTAGCCCAAATACGAAAGGCTGTCGCCTGAGAGCTGTTTACCCTATAGCCTACTGAGATAATGGCATCAAGGTTATAGTATTTCGTTTGCACATTCTGTATTTTCCCCTCAATCGCTCCATGGCGAGTGGTATGTTCCAAAATGGAACTAACCAGTTCTTCCTTCAATTCTCCAGTATCAAAGATATTTTTCAAATGTTTAGTGATAGCTGGTCTTTGCACCCCAAATAAATCTGCTATCTTCTGCTGCGTCAGCCAGATAGTTTCATTAAATAGATACATCTCTACTTTAACTTTGCCACTTGGTGTAGTGTACAGTAGTATTTCGTTGAAGCCTTCTTGGGGAGTTGGTAATTTCTTTTTTGTCATTTATTTTCTCTCCATTGCTACCGATTTTTTGATAACTCTGATTCATTTAGTGTGAGCCTAGTTTATGGATTATCCTGTAATTTTTTTTTAATCTCATTATCAAAATCAGACTCAAACAGCTTATCTTGCACAATGCGATATTGTTCCCACTGAGTCTCTGCAAACTCCCTAGCTTCTTCGTGTGACACACTTCCTTTGTTTTTTAAAATATTCCTATCGTCAAATTCCAAAAATCTATCAAGTCTTTTACTCCAATCTTCCATTGTCATTGGTATTTTTCTTTTTGCCCTTTCTTCTGCGAGATCCAAAAAGGCATTGACAATCCTTCCAAGAGAGTCGAGTTCATCCTTTGTGAGATAATTTTTAGCAATACTGACATCTGATTTGAGAATTTTTCCATTTGGAGATTTTGCCCAATTTGTAAGTCCCATATGTTCTTTTTTGCTATCAGCTCTTTGCTTTATGAGCTCAGATGCTGTTTTCCCGTGAATAGCAAAATGGAGCTTGTTTTGTACTTTAGCAAAAAAATCTTTGGTCAGTTGATCCTCTTTGTTGTAATCAACACTGGTTGTATAAATATCAGTAATTTTTTGATAAAACTTCCTCTCGCTGAGTCTAATCTCACGAATCTCTTCAAGTAATCTTTCGTAATAATCTTCATTCAGATAGGTTCCATTCTCTAGTCTTTTACGATCAAGAACATATCCCTTAATAGCAAACTCTTTCAAAACTTTGGTAGCCCATTGGCGAAACTGTGTAGCTCTATAGCTGTTCACTCTATAACCGACAGCAATAATTGCATCAAGATTATAGTGCTTAGTTCTATAGGTTTTCCCATCAGAAGCAGTTACCGAGAATTCCTCGGTAACTGAATTCTTATCTAGCTCATGCTCTTTAAAAATATTTTTAAGGTGTAAGGAAATATTATCAGTAGAACAATCAAAAAGCACTGCTATCATTTTTTGGCTAAGCCAGACAGTCTCATTTTCATAACGAACTTCTATGCCGTCAGCACGAGAATCTGCGGTGAACATCAAGAACTCAGCTGTAGAATTACGAATAGTGAAATTTGTGTTTTGCGATATTTTTTTAGTCATAGATTAAAATGGAACCTTCGTTATTTTCTGATAGAACCTTCTCTCACTGCTGCGTATGTCACGGATTCGCTCAAGCTGTTCTTCGAAATAATCTTTACCAAAAATATTTTGTGGATTTCTCAGGCGTTCATCATCCATGGTAAAGCCTTTGATGATGTACTCCTTTAAGCGTTCTGTAGCCCAAATGCGAAAGGCTGTCGCCTGAGAGCTGTTCACTCTATAGCCTACTGAGATAATGGCATCGAGGTTATAGTATTTCGTTTGCACATTCTGTATTTTCCCCTCAATCGCTCCATGGCGAGTGGTATGTTCCAAAATGGAACTAACCAGTTCTTCCTTCAATTCTCCAGTATCAAAGATATTTTTCAGATGTTTAGTGATAGCTGGCCTTTGCACCCCAAATAAATCTGCTATCTTCTGCTGTGTAAGCCAGATAGTTTCATTGAATAGATACATCTTTACTTTAACTTTGCCACTTGGTGTAGTGTACAGTAGTATTTCATTGAAGCCTTCTTGGGGATTAGTGTTTTTCTTTTTCATTTTTTTGATATTCATAAGAGCTTAAAAGAAACTCACACAAGGTAAAGGCTGAGTTCACCGCTAATTGTGCATGATGCCTAAGAGGATTAAACTTTCTAGCATGCCTATCTCCCCAATCATTACTAAAACAAGCAAAGCCATTAATAACTGAAACAAAACCACTTAAAATTTGCTTGAGTTCATCTGTTGAAGTTTCTAGGTTAGCGGGGTCTAAGTTTAAATTCTTTGATAAAGCTTTGTATTTAGCTGTTAATTTATCACTATCAAACTCTTGATGAGTAATTTCTTTATAAATATGCTCGAAGAGATGCTCTAATAAAGTTCTTGCGTTAGTTATAGCTCCAGAATAGTCTTCTGATTGAATTTTTTCTTGGCATTTATCAATTTGCTCTTGAATGTGTAAGTGGGTTAAATTTTTAAGTTCACTAATAGATATGGATAAAATCTTGTTCTCTAATTCGTCAAGAGCTTTTACACAGCTGATATATAATTCCTGCTCCTCATCTTCTATAGATTTGATTTTTCTTCTATATTCCAGCAAAGATCTAAGAACTTTTATTACAAGAGCATCTTCTTCTATGTCAATGAAAGCATTTAGACATTTACCTTTTGATGAACCAGAGTAAACCTCCGAGTATTTAGGATCAAATATATTTACTCCATAATCTTGAAAAAAACGCTTATTTTCAAGAATTTTATTCAAATTATCTTTTTGAATGTAAGTCAAATTGGACATAATATTCTAAAAACGTAATGAAGCGTTTAATATCCTTCTGCGATGTATTGCATCACTAATCAATTTATCAAGCTTATTTACAATATCTTGATAAGCATTATAGGGATTAGGATCTAAAGGTGATGGCAAATAATCAGATATTTTTTTTTGATTACCATATCCCATATTGAGAGATATAGTAGAAAAAGGATTTACTCCCTTATTCGTAACTCTTAGCTGAAAATCTCTGAGATTATGTATATAAATCCCTTGCATTGGCTTTTTCAAAGACCATGCTTTTTCAATTTCATAACGCACCCATGGTCTAGCCGAAGTTTGCTGACCAATTAAAACAATAAAACAATCAGCATTTGCAAGATTTTTATCAATCCAATTCTTAACAGCATTATCCCCACTTCTTTTAACTTGCTCCCATTCAATTGGAGATACAGGTTTATTTCCTTCTACAGAACCAATATTACGTACTTGCTGCGTTCTGATAACGTCTAGTTCATAATGAAAGCTATAAAATATTTTGGGCTTTTTAGACATAAATTAAGATCCTTTTGAAATGAACAAAGTAAATAAAATAATACAAAAAATTTGAAATCCATAGAACAACCCTAGAGTAAGAGAGAACATTGTTTTAAAAATATTACTCACACGATCGCTGAATCTATCAGGATTTAAATCATAAAGATATTCGCATGAATTTAGATTTCGTTTATCTAAAACCCACTTATAAAGCTCTCTATATTGCCTCTCTGTTCTTAAGAAATAAGCATCAAGGAACCAAAAGCTTAAAACTGGAAGAATAAGTAATAAAATTACTGATGCGAGTGATTGCTTATCAATTAAAGCTAATACTACCCCTATTAAAGAAATAGTCCATCCTTTAATCAAGAAAGAATTACTTGCCATGCGACTTATACAAGACTGAATTAAATCTATTTCTTTGTGTAAGACTTCTTTATCCATTTAATAAATCCTTAGTTTTATTATCTACAAAAATAAAATCACCTGATAGCATACTCGGCAACAGCGTTTTAATAAGGTCAAGCAAAGAATTAGATTCATCACTAAAATGCTTATTTGATAACATTCTCACACAATTCATAAAATAAGAAATTAAGCCGAGGGGGAATCTTAAAGTTTTTAAGGCGTGGACGTTATTTCTATTAAGCCCTGGAACCGCAGCATCAGTATTTAAGGACTCTAAATTCATGCAATTCATTAAGTGATATAAAAATTCCAATTGCCCACTATATTTTGGTACAACAAAAAATGTTGTATCAATTGGGTAAAAGTCTTTATTAGACCAATAAATTTTCCCAATACTCCCTTTTCTACCAATAATAATTCCTGGTCCTGACACCAGCTTGTCTGAATGCATACCAATAACGCCACCAGAACCATATACAGGATACTCCCCACAAGATCTGTCTGTTTGTTTTAATGCTTTACCATAAGCTAATTCCAAGTAATCACTAACAGTAGCTATCCCCCACCCCAAAGGCACCTCCCCAAGCTCACCATCCTGAAACTCAGCAGGGAAAAGCTTAGCCACATCCTCAAGCTTTCTATACTTCTCTGGATAATCATTCTGAAATTTTTCCAATTCTTCATCTGTTTTAGAAGAAATGAATTTCATCACAGCTAAATTAGCCTCTTTCTCGCCAGCCCCAGCTTCCAGACGAGCTTTCTTTACATGCACTGGATCAAAATCAATAAACCAACTTTTAAATAAAGCCTCAGCCATTTCTTCAAGAGTTTGACTTATCTGTTTATTAATTTCTATCTTATTATCAAGTGAGGAAAGGATTTCAGCGATTCGTTTTTGCTCGGGGAGGGGTGGGAGGGTGATATAAATGGTTTTAAAAGTTTCTTTCGTAATCGTATCAAAGACAGCACCATGAGCTTTAGTCTTTAATTCAGAAATTTTCTCCTTTAAGAGATAATATAAATAATCATTTGTCGTATATTGAGTATCACCATCAATTCCATAGCAAGATTGATTAAAAGCCATTTTCCTCTTTAATTGAGCCAAGCAGCCGACCGTACCACGTGCCGAAATAATTATTTGCCCTTTCTCTAAAAGCTTTGTGCTACTTTCTTTCAATCCTAATTCTGTAATTAATTCTGATGTTTTAGAAACATATTTTGAATCATTATTAAAATCAACAACTGAAAGCCATGGAATTTCTCCATTCCAATAGTCTGGATTACTTCGCTTTGGTGTTCCACCACCAATAATTTTAATCACATCATCCAAAGAATACTCATTCCAATCCCACAAAACCCTCACCAATTGATCTTGAATAGCCTCTCTAAAACTCTCAGAAACAGAATTCAAATCCACGACATCAACTTTATACGGTAAATCACTCTCTTCAAAAGCATCTTCAAGATTAGATTTTATCTTTTTATCTAATTTCATCCCAAAACCATCCATAGCTAAATCTAAATCAGAGCTTTGCTTTGCAGTCCAATTAGCCCTCGAACCGAAAGCAAACACATAAGTACCCTCTTCTAGATTATCTTTTAAAATCTTATGAACAATTTCAGCGTGATCTGGTCTTATATCTAATGGTTTAGTTGCTAGCATCCCTCTCCTCTAAACGCTCATACAGATACTCAGCCTCTTTTAAAAAATCTGGTATAGCTTCAAAGACTTCATCAGCAATTTCTTCATCGTAAGTATGACTTGTTTTATTTCGGCTATCTTTATATTTTCTCCAACTCTCCCAGTCACTAAGCAGTAATCCCCTTTCAGTAGCCCTTCTAATAAGCTGTTGAAAACTCATCTCATCTATCTCATCCCGATTAGCTTCTGTTATCTCTAAATACCTCTTAATAAATTTATGCGAAAGCTCATAAGTAAACTCAAATCGCTGTATACAAGAATCTTTTACAAACTCACTAGGGTTTTTCTCATATTCATTCAGGGCATGATTTAAAGCATTTATAGCCTTTTTTAGTGAACTTAGATCTAGTTTCATTTTTTAAATTCTCCTTTTATAGGCTGCTGAAGGATCTTCTCACCTTCTTCAGTAAGCACATACTGCCCAGTCTTCGCTGCCCCCTCGAAAATTATAAATCCTTTAGCCTTCAGCCCCTGAAGCTGCTTCTCTAAAGTCTTAGCAGGTATTTTTAAATACTCACTCAAATTCACAGCTCTAGGATAAAGTTTAAGGGAAATAGCTTGGAGTAAACTTTCTTCTTGAATATTTACTCCCCCATTTACACCCCCACTTACTCCCCCATCAATACCGCCATTTACTCCCCCACTTTCAGCAGCTCGACTATTCGGCAGAGGAATAATAGTCTTAAATAAATCAGCTTCAATGAATTGAGGCTTCTGTCCATTTGCATAGAAAGGCAGATAGTAATTAGTTCTCACTATCCCAGAGCCTAATTCTTCCACTCTACCGATTTGCATAAAGAGTTTCGCTAAAAGAGGATTTTTCGGTCTAGGACTGTGATTCTCTAAGGTAATCTCTCCAGACTTAAAAGCCCGACTAGGATTCTCAGCTTCAACTCTATCTTTATAAATGATAAACCTCGTAAAAAAAGGAGCTGTGTATTCAGCATGGACTAATATATTAGCGACAATCTCTCTAAAGATCTTATATCTAAGACTGATACGAATACCATTTTCTTCATAGAATGGGTCTGGCAGGTGCTTTTTCACGAAATCCATCAGAAGCTCATAAGCCTCTATTAGATTTAATCTCACCTCTAGCCTGTCATCATATCTATCTAAATCCTGCACTCTGACTAAGGCATCTATTTTAAAATGTGGGACTATGCTTTGAATGGTCTGATCTTTACCGAAAAGTAAAGCCGCTGCTAAAGTATAGCCTTCTAGACCCTGGGCTAGATCCAGCCTATAAAGCCCTAAAGCCTTCAATAATTCTTCATCTCCTAAATCTAGTAGAAAATGATTTTCATCCCTGTCTCTAAGCAGATTACGTACTTTAGAAAATAAATCGTTTTTAAAATGCTCGATTTTCAAATATGGATATATTTTATTTTCAGAAAAGCTATTAGTTTTTCTAGCGTAAAGATTCGCTATCTGCTCATGAGTTTTCAGCTGATAATCGCCGTCTTCTGCTCTATCATAAATTTTATTCTTATAACTGTGTACCTGAGAGCTGCTCGGTACATCTACTAAAATAATTTTTTTCTTAGCTAGCTGAATTAGCTTAGGATACAGTATAAAAGCTGGTTTTAATAATTCTGAATTATTAGAATTATCAGTGATAGATTTTTTTATTAAGTCTACAGACTTTTCATCTATTCCAATGATTTCACCATTATCATCTACGCCTAATAAAATCTTACCGCCATCTCTATTAAAAAATGCACAGACTGTCTCCCAGAAGCTTTTATTTAAGCTAGATTTAGCTTCTTTAAATTCTAAATCTATTCCCTCGCCTTTTTTTAGAAGACACTTTATGGTTTTAAGATTATAGATCTCGCTTAGCATTTGATTTACACCACTACTCCCTCTTTCCAGCGCTTGTAGTCATTTTCTAATGCTTTTAAATTTTTATGATCACCATATTCTATACCTTCCGTTTTAAGCCAGCTTAAAAATTTATATTCAAAGTTTATTAGCGCTAAAATATTAATCACAAAATCTGTATATTTAACTTTATGATAGCGATGTTTTACTTTATCTGAGTCTTCACTATCAGCCGCACTATAGTCAGGAATACACAATTCTCGAATAGTCTCTTTTTTATTTTCAACAGTACCATTAACTTTAAAAGCTTTATTAATAGGAGTTTGATAATTGATACTAAAATTTTTATGACCGTTTTTTTCTAATCTTTCATTAATTTTCTTATTGCAAATACTTGGAAGTACAAAGTCCACTCCCATAGCTTCTGTTACTTTAGTCTTACTTATTACAGCTATACTCTTGTCATCATTTATGCTTGACGGATCGAATACAATTTGGATGTCATTTTTTTTTGTATTTGCGACCTCTATTGAACTTGGAACTAATCTAACTCTAAATCTCTCTAAATCTAATATTTCATTGTCCAAAGGAGATCCTCTCATTTGAAGAACTTTGTTTAAACCTTCTGATTTGATAAACTCTTTATATTGTTTATTAAAAGCGATTCTCTGTTTATCATTAACCTTAGTTAATTGAAGAGCAATTGCAAGAGATGTATTGAGATTGAACTCATCATCGAAATGTTGGCTTATAAATTCCTCATAATTAAGAACTAGGGCTTGAAATATTTCCAGCAATTCATAATATGGAAGATCAAACCGCAACAAATCATGCTCAACTAAATCGCGATAATCCTTACAAACTTCAAGATTCTCTTCAACACCTTTTTCAAATTTAATTAATTTCGCCACTTCTTTTAGACATTTTGCTAAATCATAAGTTTGTCTTTCTTTATCTTTTGCAGTTTTAGCATATTGATATTCCATATCATTCTTAATTAAATAAGCCAATAATAGTTTAGTCCAAGCATTAATCATTAACGAAATAAAAGCTTCGGTCTTAAAGGTTACTAGTGGCTTATTAAAAATTTCAATCGCAAGCAAAGCAGATTCTCTAGACTTCTCCAATACCAACCTTGCCTTATTTGAAAGTTTTTTTGGTTTAAAATATTTTTCTGTATCAATATTAATGTCCCATTGAAAAGGTTTTCTAGTCCCTATTTTCAGCAAAATATTATCATCTTCTAATTTCGCAGGTATTTTATTTAAGTGAGTCGGAGGAAAACCACAGATTCCTTCATCTAATGTTTTAATAATTTCATTTATGGTAACGGGTCTATCTTTACTTACTATATAGTCAAGAATAATCTTGCCTCTCTTTGCATACTCTGATTTTTTTTGTTTAATGTTTTTTATAAAAAAACTACAACACTCTTGTCGACTCAGCAACCCTACACCTCATAACCAATACTAAGCAAATTCTTCTTAATCTCAGCCTCTAATCTAGCACTCTCTTTAAACTGCTCACTTAACTGTGCTGTTAAGCGTTTCATCTTTTCATTAAAAGGCTCGCCATCTTCCTCTTTATCAGCGGCACTCACATATCTACCCGGAGTGAGAATATAATCATTCTTGCGAATCTCTTCTATATTAGCTGAATAACAGAAACCTTTTTCATCTTTATACTCATTTATCGTCCTCTGCCACTTATGATAAGTCTCAACTATTTTTTTAATATCTTCTCTCCTGAAATCCCGTAACACTCTATCTTTCATATAGCCTAAATTTCGAGCATCAATAAAAAGAGTCTTCCCTTTTCTATCAGCCTTATCTTTCATCGCTGGTTTATTTTTCGTTAAAAACCAAATACACGCAGGGATTTGGGTATTAGTAAAAAGCTGTCCGGGTAAGGCTACCATACATTCGACTAAATCATCTTCTATAATATTTTTTCTAATCTCTCCTTCATTACTAGTCTGTGAGCTCATCGAACCATTAGCTAATAATAAAGCCATAGAGCCATTAGAAGATAAATGATGAAGCATATGCTGCATCCAGCCAAAATTAGCATTACCAGCAGGTGGCGTTCCATATTTCCAGCGAGCATCACCAGCTAAAGCCTCTGTCCACCAGTCTTTTATATTAAAAGGTGGATTAGCCATTACGAAATCAGCTCTTAAATCAGGGTGTTGATCATCTAAAAAGGAATCTGCATTCTTTTTACCGAAATCAAAATCTATACCTCTAATAGCCATATTCATAGCAGCTAATTTCCACGTAGTAGGATTTGATTCTTGCCCATATACTGAAATATTTTTTCTCTGCTCTGCTGCTTTATAATGCTTTTCCTTAGCATGTTCCTCAATAAATTTATCACTAGAAACGAAAAAGCCACCAGACCCCATCGCAGGGTCATAAACCCTCCCCTCATAAGGCTCTAACATCTCAATGATCAAACTAACTATACTTTTAGGCGTGTAAAATTGTCCTCCCTGCTTACCTTCAGCTTTAGCAAATTCACCTAAAAAATATTCATAGACATGCCCTAAAATATCTTTACTATGTAACTCAAGTTTTTGTCCATTATATTCAGGTCTCGTGAAACTCGTATCAGAAAAGGCATTAATTAAACCAATAAGTTTACTATTTTCTACATCAAATCTAGTAATCCTATTTAGAATACCTTTTAGTTTAGTATTTTCTTTTTCTATCTCATCAAAAGCATTATCAATTAACCATGAGACGGATTTCAACTTCACATCATTTCCCCGTGAATCCAGCCACAACACAGCGCCGATATCTAGAGTGGCTTTCTCTTTTAGAAAATTCCATCTAGCATGTGCTGGAACCCAAAAGACATTCTTCTCTTTATAATAGTCATCTATTTCTAGCTCTGCTTTGATAGCCTCTTCATATTCCTCATCTGAACTATAATTTTCACGAGCTAAATAATATATGTTCCCCTCACTATTTTCTTTAAATAAACGTATCAACTCTTCTTGCCTTTCTAAAAAAGCATCTGATACATATTTCAGGAATATCAGACCTAAAACCACGTGCTTGTAATTAGCAGCATCCATATTAGAACGCAGCTTATCGGCAGCTTTCCACAGTTTATTATCTAATTCATTAAGGAAATTTTGTTCTAATGTATCCATGGTATATAGTTCAGCAGCCTGAATATATTTATTCTAATACCAATGAATCTAAAAGTTAGTATTTATTCTTTAGCGAATTTATTATATAAATACCCAGACTTAAATCTTAAAGCACAGCCCCTAAACAGCCGCCGCCTCTTCCATCTCACCCCATACTGGAAAAGGATCTTTAAACTCAAGCCAAGCCTTTTCACCCAAAGCGAGTTCATCTTCCGTTAGCAGAGCAGATTCCAGCTTATTTATAATCGCTTCTTTATCCATATCAATACCGATAATTACTAATTCTTGTCTTCTATCCCCAAAAGGCTCTACCCATGAAGATTTAATTTCTTTTACCGTCGCTTCATCTTCTGGCCAGAAGCTTGCTGGCGCTCCCGCCCACCAATAGCCAGCCATACGACTCTGACAGATAGCTCCAGCTTGTGACCAGAAACCCACCTTATCCATTCTACTAGCTAACCAAAAATAACCTTTAGAGCGAATTACCCCAGGCCACTCTTCATCAAAGACTTTACGTAAACGCTGTGGGTGAAATGGTTAGAGACTCCATCCACTCAGGATTCTCTTCTGCACTATTTATATCGAAAAGACCAGTATTTAAAACCTCTTTTAAAGGCACAGCAGCGTTCACAGCTTCGATTATCTTCGCATCCTCATTTAAAGCTTTTATCATTTTACGTAAATAAGCTTTATCATCATCACTAATTAAATCTAATTTATTCAGAATTATTACATCTGCAAATTCAATCTGCGAGAGCAAAAGATCAACTATAGTACGAGCATCTTCACCATCACGTGCCATCTCTCTATCAGAGAGAAAATCAGTAGAGCCATAATCTTTCAGAAAATTAAATGAATCTACTACAGTTACCATCGTATCTAGCTTAGCGATATCAGATAGTGAACTCCCTTCTTCACTTCACTCATATCATTGACGATTAGAGCGACTCTTAATCCCTCTCGATTATTTAAGATATGGTTCAACAGAGTGGTTTTACCAGCACCAAGAAAGCCGGATAGTACCGTTACAGGAAGCTTAGGAGTATCTACAAGAAGACTAGAACTTTGACTCATAATTATCTAAAGATAGCACTAAATGTAACAGTATTACAATAAAGATTTTAATACGTTTTTAAATCAACTCACCCTGTAAAAATTTAAAAACCTGCTCAGCCGTTCTGTAATCAGCGAAAGCTTTATAATACTGAATATTCGCTTCAGCCATAGCTCTCTGCCTTCTAATTACTAAAAACAAAGTGCTATCGCCTAATTTAAATTTTTCAGATTCACCCTCGAAAAGCTGCTTCGCTAAGATTAAACTTTCTTTAGCAAATTTAGTTTTAGCCTTACTCTGTTCTAGCTCAGAGACAGCGTTCTCAAGCTCTAAAATCACATTCTGCATTAATTCCCTGCTAGCTAGATTTAAAGACTGTAAACTTAGCTCAGCCTGTTTCTTTAAACCCTGTCCTGTTCTAACTCTTAGTGGAATAGATAAATTCATACCAGCAGCCGTAGTAGGTCCTATACTATCCTCACCAGTCTCCACGCCTTGATTAATAAATAGATCTAACTCAGGCAGCATTTGATTTTTCGCAAATTTACGTTCTAAAATAGCTATATCTTTAGATAAATTTATAGCTTTAAATTCTGGTCTAAATTTTAAGGCTTTTAATTTAGCTTCATTTATATTTTCTATAGCTAAAGGCTTAGTAATATCTTCTTTAACACTAGGTATCTGGTCTTTAGCGAATAAACCCAATGGCTCACCACTTTCTAGCCATAAATAATTAGCTAAAGCAAGTGACATCTCTTGAGCTTTTCTCTCAGCTTTAGCTCTTTTAAAAAGTCTTTTCTGTAATTCAGTACTCACTTCTATATAAGCAAGCTGCGCAAGATTTCCATACTCCACTTGAGCTTTTACGAAATCACTCTGCTCTGTAATTAAATCCACCAGATGATTCTCAACTTCAAGAACTTTAAAACTAGCGTACCATTTCCAATACAATTCACTCGCTTTCTGTAAAACATCTAACTGTTTACGATAGAGAGTTAAATCAGCTATCGCTTCATTTAGAATCGCACTTTTTTCTTTAATACTTTTTGAGTTGTAAATAGCATCTCTTAACAGTGGTATCTGAGCTTCTATAAAATATTCACCACCAGAACCAGTTGGGGACAGAGGTGTCTTAATATCCCCTTCCGCAAATTTAGCCCCAGCCGATAACTTCGCTCCATAGCGAGTTAAAATATCTAAACTATTAGAGGAAGTAAATGCCTCCTGTTCCTTACCTGGAGCCGATGAACTATTATAAACATTGTAAGAGTTTTTAGAATTTAGCGAAGGGTCGAAAGCACCTTGGGTTTCTAAACGCTTTGCGTTAGCTTGATTACGCTTAAGTTTAGCTTGTAAAATCTGTGGGTGATTCTCACTGACCAGTTTTAAAAAATCCTGGAATTCCAGTTTATCCCAGATGATATTTTCACTATGAGGCTTGTGCGCAGCTTCAGTAAACAAAAGCCCCGAATTATATAAATCAAAATTTTCTTGAAAATCTATCTCTTCAAGAAAGTTAGCGTTAAGTTTTAGTGGTGCTATGGGCTTCTTTGCAGAGACCGAAACGACACTCAATAAAATAGAAAAAAATAAAGCTTGATATTTAAGCATAAATTAGATGATACTTTGTAATCTGCATTTTCCCTTTTCTAGCCTACCTTAGGAATTTTCCTCTTATAAGTAGATTTAACTGGATTACTAATCATAGTCGGAGGGAAACCATTCAGGATACGCCAAAATTCATACCAAACCGGTACTTCGTCTAATATCACCCAGCCCACTACATTAGAACCTGGTCTAAGAAAGCTATTATTAGGCCAAGGCTTATCTTTTTTAGAATTTATCCTTTTATAATCAGGCTGAACAAGAATTCTGTATTCACCCTCCTCATTAGCATTAGCATCTATAACTTTTACTATCCCAGGAAAAGTCCCTAAAGCTACAGTAGGCCAGCCAGAGAACTGTAAAGCTGGAAAGCCCGAAAACTGTAAACGAACCTCCCTGCCGATGCTCACAAGTGGAGCAAAAACATCAGATATATACAGCTCTACAGCTTGATCTGAACTTTTAGGTACTATAGTTAGTAGATCAGAACCAGATTTCACCGTCTCACCTTGACCTAAAACCTTTAGCCTAACGATTTGACCATCAGCTGGAGCATATATCTTACGCTGCGTAATTCTACTTTCCATATTCGCTAAGTTAATATCTAACTTAAAAATCTCACTATTAATATCAGCTAATTTCTCAAAAGACTGTGCTAGCTTAGCTTCTGCTTCTTGTACCTTCAAAGCGGCTTCCGCGGAAACCTTATCATAACTAAAGCGTGATTGAGTTATATCTCTACCAGCTATGCTGAGTTCAGCAGTAGAAGCCTCATATTCGGATCTAGACTTCACTAAAGCTAATTCTGCAAGTTCAAAATCTCTTCTAGAGCTTAAGCCTTTTTCATAAAGTTTTTCACTACGAGAAAAATTGAGCTGTGCCGTCTTAAAATTTTGTTCAGCAGCTTTAAGCTTTTGCTGGCTTGCTATTTGCTTATCTTCTGTCTGTCTAATCTCTATACCAGCATTAGGTACTGTCGCTGACTGGACTTTAAGTAAAGAATTTATCTGTCTTTCTAGAGTATTAATTAATCTTTCAACAGCGTTACGTTTATCTAGATAGGCTAAGCGCTGACCCTGTAAACGCTCTAGCTGAGACTTATCTAAGAATTTCTCTTCTAATTCCTCTAGCTCAATTAAAAGCTGACCTCTTTCAACCCAGTCACCTTCATGAATAGATATATTAACAATTTTACCGCTAATCTGAGACTGCACTAACTGCGGTCTATTCATCGGGGAAAATACTGTAACCTTACCAACCCCAGTAATAGTCTGCCGCCAAGGCAAAAATAGAGAAATAAAAGCGACAAAAAAAACTGCACCAATTACATAAGCAAAAGTCTTTAAGATAAAAGGGGTTTCAATGCTAGCTAAAGACCTCATATTAATTAGCCTCCCTTATTTTAAATTTAGCGAGTTCAGGGAAAAGCTGTGAGAATGCAGATTTAGTGTCATTTGAAAGATCATCTATTAAGCCTTTTTCTTTAATAGCACCATCTTCTAATAGAAAAATCTCTTTAGTTCTAGCCACGACTTCCGCATCATGAGTAATATTCAGAATAGTCCAAGGATTTTTCAAATCAAAAATCTTATTAATAATCTTAAGCTTAGTCATTTCATCCATACCACCAAAAGCCTCATCTAGAATGAGAAGCTGTGGATTACCAATAATAGATCTAGCTATAAGTATTCTCTGCCTCTGCCCAAGTGAGATATTACGTCCTTCGCTCAAAAGCTGTGTATTAAGCCCTTTAGGATACTTTCTTAAATCCCTTTCAAGTTCAAGTAAATCAATAACCTTATCTAATGAATCTTTATCTAAAGCATTACGCCCAAGTAAAATGTTCTCCTCTACTGTCCCAGAGAAGATTTCATTAAAGTCACTTACTAATGCGAACCTCGTTCTTAAACTATCTAAATCTATAGAACGGATGTCCCTACCATCTATAAAAATATGCCCTGAATTAATTTCATAGAGACCAGATAGAATATAAGCTAAGGAGGTCTTACCAGATCCACTTACTCCGACCAAACTCGCTCTAGCACCAGAGCTTAGCTCCATATTTAATTTATTAAAAACCTTAACCGAATCATTATATGAAAAATCTACATCTATAATCTTAATCTCAGAACCGATTTCACTAGGCTCAAGTAAAATACCATCTTTCTTTTCTATCCCAAGCTTACTTATATAACTTACTTTATCTATTGCGGTAAGCAGGTCATACCAAGTCTCTATTTTCTGAACTATCTTATCTATAGACGAAAGTATCATAAGTATAATAATTTCTGAAGCCACTAACTGACCTAGCGTCATCTTGCCATTAATAACGAGCCAAGCTCCAATAGATAAAACCCCTGCACTCGCAAAAGCTTCAAATAAATAACTGCCTGAAAACTGCCTCAGTATTACTTTAAAATGCTGCTTACGGTCTGAGAGATAGTTTAAAATCTTCTCGTCAAGATGATTTAATAGAAAATCCTCTTTAGCATTCATCTTAAAACCAACATTACAACGAGCGATCTCCTCTAACCAATAGGCTACTTTATATTTAGAACTCGACTCCGCAAGACTAGTCTCTAAGCCTCTATAGCCAAGAATTACAATTAAGAAAATAACCGCTATTAAAAAAATATCAAAAACAATTAGGATGGGATGATAAATTCCCATAATAATTAAACCAACTAAGATTTGTAAAATGGCAGAGGGGACCTCTAAAAGTATTAAGGTGAGAGACTTTTGTATTGTTACCGTATCAAAAAATCTATTAACTAATTCTGGTGCATATACCTCAGAAAGGTGTTTTTGTGCAACTTTAAGCAATCTAGAAGCTGTCTGCCACGAGATTTTAGCAAAAATCTTCCTCTGTAATATCTCTGTAATATAGAGCTGTAATATTCTTAAAACACCGAGAAAAATTAAACCAAATAAAACTCCAATAGAGATTATGACTAAAGGCTGTATAAGAACGCCCGTCGAAATGATATTAACTATAATCTGTGCACCAAGCGGCACAGCTAAATAAATAAGGCTAATAAAAATGGAATAAGCAAGAAAAACAAACAATATCTGCTGTTCAGTAAACAGTATATTCAATAATTCTTTATATATTTTTTTACTAGAAGACATTTATACCACTGCGAAATCATCTCTATGAGAACAATTCAACTCTGGGAAATAAAGATTCTGCATACGTTCTCTATAAGCCCTTAAGTTCTCAGCTGTCTTTGATAGCTCATCTAAAGGTGAAGTAAATTCATCTATTAAAAGACTAGATATAAAAGCATAAGCAGTGGTATCCACTAAAGAAACTCTATCCCCCATCAAGAAAGGTTTAGCACCCAGCTGATCAACAATAGCTCTTAAATCTTTCATACCATAGTGGTAAACCTCATTTCTCGAATGCCTGCCAATACCTTGAGCCATAAGTTTGGATTTCAACTGCTGCTTAAGCATGCTTGGTAAAAACATTTTTAAGACTGGGGGCAGAAAGCCAAACCAAGCAGATTCAATTACATGCCAATTATCAGTCATACGATTATAAGCCATAACCCAGATAAGACTCTCTTCAAAAAGCCTCTGAAATGAATGAGAGACCGCTTTTTCTTGAATAGAGAGGTGTGCATCTAAATCAACATTAAACTCAGCAGATAAATACTCTAATATAAAACTAGAATCCGCTATTTCCTTACCTTTGTGAATAATGTAGGGAAGCTTTCCTTTAGGACCTTTCGATGGATTAACCTCCTCAATAATTTCATAAGGGATACCAGCTATACGCATAAAAGTTTCGACTTTCATACAATATGGGCTAGCATTCGGTAGTCCGAACATTGCAGGAAACTGAATAAGTTTTACTATTTCTGAGTTTTGGTTATCCATGAGGTAAATTTTAAACCTAGTTTACAGTTTAGTAAAGAATTAAACTAAAGCTTCAACAGCTTTAACTAGCTTATCTAAAGCAGCCTTATCATTACCCTCAAAATAAACTCTGCACATAGCCTCTGTACCACTTGGTCTTGCTAAAAACCAAGAACCATTATCTAGATAGACTTTCACGCCTTCTTTAAGATCTACATTTACGACTTTAAAATCAGCTATTTCTGTAAAACTAGGATTTTTAAATAAAGCAATGAAACTATCTTTCTGAACACCATCTATATGAAGATCTAATCTGTCATAAAAATACTGCTTACCAACAAAATCCTGTACTTCTTGCCAGAGCTGAGAAAGAGTCTTATTAGTTCTAGCCAAGATTTCAGCAGTTAATAAAATCGCAAGTATGCCATCTTTTTCTGGAATATGACCATGAATACTCATACCACCAGACTCTTCAGCGACGATAAGCATATCCTGCTTACGCATTAAATCACAGAGCCACTTAAAGCCTACTGGTGTTTCTATGCATTCGATACCAAATTTCTTAGCTAATTCATCAAAAAGATGAGTAGTAGCAAGTGTTCTCGCTATAGAACCTCTAAAGCCTTTTTCTTCATATAGAAATTTAGCGACTATGGGTAAGACTTTATTTGCTGGATAAAACTCTCCCTTATCGTCAATAAAAGCAAATCTATCAGCATCCCCATCATTAGCAGCACCCAGATTAGCAGAAGATTTAATAACAGTCTCTTTCAATTCCACTAAACGTTTCACAGTAGGATCTGGTAAAGAGCCACCAAAAGTAGGATCTACAGTATTATGCAGAGCTATAACTTCAAAACCAGCATCTTCAAGCAATAGGTTAACAAAGTTCTTACCTACACCATGAAGTGAGTCATATACAACTTTAACTTTCTTGGCTGAATTCACTTTACGCAGAAAATCAAAGTCAATAATAGTCTTAATATAAGTTACGTAAGGCTTTTTAGCATCAAATGCACTGTTTAAGCCAATAGCTTTATGAGCCTTAGCCATAATCTTCTCAGCATAAGCTTCATCAGACACGAAATTCTCTATCTCTTCTAAAATAGCATTAGTAATCTCAACAGAAGCTGGTCCTCCATATTCTGGGATAAATTTAATTCCCATATACTCTGGGGGATTATGGCTAGCAGTAAACATTAAAGCGCCATAACTTGGCTCAGCTTGAGCAGCAAAAGCAATAACTGGAGTGGCTATCGGCTCTGCAATAAACTTTACATCAATACCGAAAGAATTAAATATATCAGCAGAAAATTTAGCGAATTGATCAGCAAGAAATCTTGCATCGTAACCTATAAAAACTGGTCTTTCATCTTTAAAGTTTTTTAATATATATGCAGAGATAGCTTTAGTAACAAGCTCTAAATTATCGTAAGTAAATTCTTTAGCGATTAAAGCCCGCCATCCATCAGTACCAAAATGTATTTGATGAGAACTAGAAGGCTTAGAAATTGATTGCATAATTTTATTTTAACAAAGATATACACTTACGTCATTGAGTTTAAGCTTATTCATATGCGAAAATCAGAAATGGACCTGCTGTTATCTGTGCCAGAGTTTGACGCGAAAATGAATATAGCCCTAACGGGGATCATGGGGGCGGGGAAAAGCTCTGTCGGTTCTAAATTGGCGAAATATCTCAGGCGTAAGTTTATCGACTTAGATAGTTATATAGAAAAACAAGAAGGCAGAACAGTTAAAGAAATCTTCGAAGTCGAAGGCGAAATTTATTTTCGTGCAGTAGAGAAAAGAGCTTTAAATGAAGTTTTCAGTAATAATAATTTAGTAATCGCTTTAGGTGGCGGCTCTATAGTCGATACTAACAATAGAGACTTAATCCGCAAGAGATCTAAGCTTATAACACTGCTTGCAGACATAGACACCATCTCAGATAGAGTAGAACATAAAACTCATAGACCCTTACTTAAAGGCACTGATCAAAAAGAAACTCTTATAAATCTGTGGGAATCACGTAAAGATGCTTACATGGATACAGACTTACAGGTCTCCACTCAAAACCGTTCAGTAGATGGCATCGCAAAATTTATAATCTCCGAATTAAATTTAGAAGAAATCGCTTACGGCAGACTAAATGTCGAAATCCCACGCAATTCCCGCTCTTACGATATTCTTTTCGATGATTTACTGAAAATCAACTTAAAAAAATTAGATCTTGGTCGTAAAGTACTTATACTCAGCCAAGTAGGCGTACCCGATCAATACAGAAATCGCCTTAAATCTGTTCTAAGTCATCATTTTGAGGTTCATTCTTTAATACTAGAAGATGGTGAAAAGAATAAAGACTTTTTTAACTACCAAATCATAGTCCAGAATTTACTTAGCCATAAATTTGAGCGCAAAGATACAGTCATCACTCTTGGTGGTGGTGTGATTGGTGACATGGGTGGTTTCGCTGCCTCTACTTACCACAGAGGTATTAATTATGTTCAGATACCTACCACTCTACTGTCTATGATAGATTCTTCAGTCGGTGGCAAAACTGGAGTCAATGTTCCAGAAGGGAAAAATTTAGTCGGTTCCTTTTATCAACCCAATTTAGTTTTCATTGATGTCGCTCACCTAGAGACACTTCCAGATAAAGAATTTAAAAGTGGACTTGGCGAGCTTATAAAATATGCCCTGCTCGGTCATCAATGGGATTCTTTAATCGTCGAAGATGAGGATGATAGCTTCTTTAACTACATCGATAGAAATCATAAAGCGATAATGAGCCGAGACCCAGAGACTCTCAGTAAAATCATTAGACACTGCTTGCAGATTAAAACTAATATAGTAATTAATGATGAACGTGAGTCTGGAATTAGGATGCACCTTAATCTAGGTCATACTTTTGGGCATGCTTTAGAAGAAGCTACTAATTACGAAAGATATAGTCATGGTGAAGCTGTAGCTATAGGCATTATCTGCTCTTGTTACCTAGCAGAGCAGATAGACATCTTCAGCCCAATCTTAACTAATAAAGTTATCGAATTAATGAAAAGCTTTGAAATGGAATACCAGATTCCAGAAGATATAGATATAAATGATTTAATCACAGCGATGAAGCATGACAAGAAAGTTGAACAAGGTCAATTAAAATTTATACTTCCCCGAGAGCGCATAGGTTCTGTTTCCACTATTAAAGATATAGCTCCTAAGCTCGTTAAAAAGGCCCTGAAAAGAAACCAAAAGGATTTAAGTAGCTGTAATAAAGATAAATAGGCTAAGGATATAACGATGACAAGATTATTACTAGAAGATGGCAAAGAATTTATAGGTAAAGGAATCGGCAGTAGTGAGACTTGCTTCGGCGAAATAATTTTTAATACCAGCATGACTGGCTATCAAGAAATACTTACAGACCCTAGCTACACAGGGCAGATAATTAGTTTCACATATCCTGAAATCGGTAACTATGGCTGCAATACTGTAGACATGGAGAGTAGTAAACCCTACGCCAAAGGGGTAGTAATAAAAAATCCTAGTCCAATTAGCAGCAATAGTAATTCAGAACTAAGCCTAGAGGAATTTCTTGTACAGCATGGCGTGACTGGAATCTATGGCATAGACACCCGCGCCCTAACCAAACACCTTAGGGATAAGGGTTCCATGAAAGCAGCTATCGCAGATGATTCAGTGAGTAAAGAAACACTCATGGGACAGTTAAAGAATCATCCAAGCATGGATGGTCTAGACTTAGCTTCCACTGTCAGTTCTCAAGAAATAACTATACATAAACCAGACCCAAATAAAATATATTCTATATCTAGCGTTCACCCTATTAATAAATCTACTAAGACTTTAAAAGTGATTGCTTTTGATTTTGGGATTAAGCAGAATATTATAAATAAACTTCTAGAAAGGAACTGTGAAGTAGAACTAGTTCCAGCGAATACTTCAGCTGAATATGTTTTAAAACAGAATCCAGATGGCATATTTCTCAGTAACGGACCTGGTGATCCAGCTGCTGTAAGCTACGCTATAGAAACTATTAAAACTTTAGTCCAAGAATTTAAGAAACCGATATTCGGCATATGCCTTGGGCATCAGTTATTAGCCCTGTCTCAAGGTGCTAAAACCTATAAGCTTAAATTCGGTCATAAAGGTGCTAATCATCCTATTAAAGAAATAGAGTCATCTAAGATAGAGATAGCTAGTCATAATCATGGCTTCGCTGTTAGCATAGATGATTTACCATCTAATATCACTGTTAGCCACTTAAATATTAATGATAATACTGTAGCTGGTTTAAAACTAAACAATCGCACAGATGTATTCTCTGTTCAATACCACCCAGAGGCTAGTCCAGGACCGCATGATAGTGACTACCTGTTTGATCGTTTCATCAAGCTGATATTGGGCGTGTAGCGGAACTCCAATTTCTGCGTTTTCGTCGTCCTCATGATCCTCATGTATGCTTGATACATTGCGGTCATTCGTCCTCCTCAGCCTTGAACTTGTTCGTTCGGCTACACGCCCATACTAGCTAGTTAAAGCTAAAAAAGCTTCGCCATATTTTTTCAACTTCGCTTGACCAACTCCAGTGATACTGCTCATTTCATCTAAGTTTTGAGGCTTGCTTGCAGCCATTTCCTTTAGTGTCGTATCATGGAAAACCATATAAGGAGCTAGTTTATGCTCTTTAGCTAAACTTAGTCTAAGTGCCTTTAATTTATTAAATAGCTGTTCATCAACAGCTAAACCATCTTTAGAGTCAGCCGCCCCAGACTTAGATTTAGATTTAAGCTTAGTTAATTTATCTTTAGATTTAGCTGGTAGAATATCTTCCCTTAAAAATATCTCCTGCTCGCCTTTTAAAGCCTTACTAGAAGCATCATTAAGCCTCAAAATACCGTAAGAGTCCATATCTACATCGATTAAACCTAAAGCTACCATTTGACGGAATATTGATTTCCACTGAGATTCAGAATATTCTACGCCAATACCAAAGGTACTGAGTTCATTATGCCTGAGTTTCATAATGCGCTCATCGGTTTTACCTAAAAGAATATTTATATTATGCAGAACACCGAAACGCTGCTGAGTGCGATAGATACAAGAAAGTGCTTTCTGAATAGCTACAGTACCATTAAATCCCTTAGCTGGCTCTAAACAGTTATCACAATTACCACAACTAGTCCAAGACGGCTTTTCATCAAAATATTCAAGCAAAATTTTTCTTCTACAAGGTAAAGCTTCAACAAAGCCGATTAAATCCTCAAGTTTTTTATTCTCTATCATCTTCTGCTCTTTAGGGGCAGCAGATGATTGTATAAACTGCCTGAGTTTAACGATATCTTCAGCACCATAGACCATAAAAGCATTAGCCTCTAAACCATCTCTACCAGCGCGTCCAGTCTCTTGATAATAAGCTTCTATACTTTTAGGTAAATCTAAATGAGCAACAAACCTGACATCTGGCTTATCTATCCCCATGCCAAATGCAATGGTAGCCACCATTATCACAGATTCTTCCTTAATAAAACGAGACTGATTCTTTTCACGTTTTCTAGCATCTAAACCAGCGTGATAAGGATACGCGTTATAACCCTGTTTATTAAGCCATTCTACAGTTTTATCCACCTTAGCTCTAGAAAGACAGTAGACTATACCTGAATCATGAGGATGTTCAGACTTAATAAAATCAAGCAACTGCTTCTTCTCATTATTTTTCGGCTGTATTTTATAACGAATATTTTTCCTATCAAAGCTAGAAATAAATACCCGTGCTGATTCTAAATTTAAATACTTAATAATGTCTCGCTGAGTACGTTCATCAGCAGTAGCAGTTAAAGCTACTCTAGGAACATCTGGGAATCTCTGCTTTAGCTTAGAAAGTTCAGTGTAATCTGGGCGAAAATCATGCCCCCACTGCGAAACGCAATGAGCTTCATCTATAGCGAATAAAGAAAGCTCACAGTCACTTAGACAGTCTAAAAAATCATCAGTATTCAGGCGTTCTGGTGAAACATAGACTATATCCAGCTCACCATCTATCATCTGTTCTTTTACAGCAAAAGCCTGCTCCATATTTAAAGATGAATTTAATAACGCAGCTTTTACCCCAAGCTCTTTTAAAGCATCGACTTGATCCTGCATAAGAGCGATAAGAGGTGAAATAACTATAGTTAAGCCAGCCATACATAGGGCTGGAACTTGGTAGCAGAGGGATTTCCCGCCACCAGTAGGCATTAAAATTAAAGCATCCCCTCCTGAAATAATATGATCGACTATTTCAGCCTGTTTATCCCTAAACTGAGAATAACCAAAAACTGTTTTTAAAACATATAGCGGGGAAGCTGTATTAATCTCAGTTTTAGTCATAGAATCAACAGTCTCTCAGAGACTGACCCACAACTACATTTTCTGCGTTGTACATCAGTCTTTTATTATAGAGCAAAGAGAAGCAGTTTTCTTTTCTTTGGTATAAAATTAGCTATGTGAAACAAAGCACTAGCATCAATTCCACTGAGTATAAAGGACTTAACGAGCAAGAAGCCCTAGAGCGATTAAAGAAAGACGGTCCAAACGAGCTTAGCGCAGCAAACCCTAGAAATTTTTTCACGATTAGCTTAGATGTTATTAAAGAACCAATGTTTATATTACTGGCTCTTTGTTGCATATTATATATAATTTTAGGCGACCCAGAACAAGCACTTATACTATCAGTCTT
>JAGWWP010000036.1 GCA_018970325.1 Cyanobacteria bacterium REEB446
TTGTTGGCCTTGCGTTTTAGCTCCGTTCGGATCATCTTTTGCTTGATTTGTTGCTTCATCTTGTTGTTCAGTTTCAGCTTCATTTTTTAATTGCTGTGCTGTGGAGAAATGAGTGTCACTTTGACCACCCAATTCATTTGCCCTAGATTGATATCCAGAACCTGCATCAATTTCTTGTTGTCCTTGTTGTTGTTGATTGCTACCACTTAAAGCAACTCCAGTACCAGTGGCAATCATGCCTAAGCCTACCCAAGTAGTGGTACCAAACGTTGCACCTCCTGCTGCTACTAAAGCAGCGCCAGTTTGAACCATTGTTTCTCCAATCTTTTGCTGAACACCACCCTGTTGAACATTTTGTTGACCTTGTGCCTCTGTTTTTTGAGCTTTTAAATTTTGAAGAATTGCATCAAATTTTGCTTTAGTTCCTTTAAGCTCTTCATTCTTTGCCAGGGCAGCTTTGCCAATGTCGCTATTAACAAGGGCTGCTTCAGCGCTGTTATTTTGAAAACCTGCGGGTTGTGATCTTACCATATTTAATTTCTCCTGTCTTTAATTCTTATCTTTTTAGTCGTTCTCTCTACAATGCTCTCGACCATGACGTTTTATTCCTCGCAGATCCCTCTGCGTTTAAATTCACCGACAAGAGAGCGTGCATTCTTGAAGCCAGAACCCTCCCAGAGACTTTTAGCTTGAATATAATATCTATAAAAAGCTTTTCTATAAGCTCTTATGTGCCAGATGACGAATCGAGAAGCGACTTTTCCAGCACCACTGTTAAGTGGTAAATTTTTCAAAACATAATCATCTGAAAATACTTCTTTGGCTTTTCTTAGAGTGACAGTGTCTCTGAGATCTATGTAAAGGCGGTTTGAGTAACGCTGAATGCATTCATTAATGCTCTCTTCGTCAAGCTTTTCAAGATTATTTATAAACTTAGTACTAGGTTTAGTTTCTATAGTTAACTTATAAATATCCTCATCGTGAGCGGTGTAGAATACTTGACCATGTTCTACATTAAATGACGCTCTGAGATGACCATCTGAATCACTGAATTTACCTTTTAAAAGTACAGTGCCACTATTAATGCTCATACCATTTTCTAAATTATCTTCTATTCCACAGGCTAATCTCAGGGCTTTGCGGTAACTTGCACTATTTATGTACTTTTGCTCGAAAGCTTTAAATGGTGAATGAAAGCTGTTTTCTATAGTTTGCCTAAATTTAGCAGTCTGCTCTTTTAAAGCATTTAGAACCTTCTGCTTCTGTGGATTTTCAAGTGTTTTTGTCATTTTATATAGTTCCTAATTTATCCTTTTAATAATTAACCACCAAATACTCTTTTGTATAGGTCGCTAGAGCGTGTATCACCAGCTAAGCCAGTTCCGGAAGAATCAGTAGTCCTATTCGTGCTTGCAGCCTGCTTCCAGGGTGCAACTTCACCAGCGGCTTTATAGTCAGACTCATATTTTCTATCTTCACTAAGATAACCACCTTCACCATAAAGAAAGCCATTTACTGCATCAGCGAAATGTTGACCATCATTGACCCCGTCTTTATCTACATCGCCCCATTCTTTCATTTTATCTGTATAATCACCTAGTCTTTTAAGTGCAGCATCTTCCTCACCTTTATTTGCAAAGCCATCAGTTCCACCAAAAGCATCACGAAATTTGGTTAATAACTTATCTGCTTCATTAAATGTTGATAATTGGCTAACATTTTCATCAAGCTCGGCTTGATTAGTTTCTTTAGTTTTCAATGCAGTGTTCTCGTTGCTTTGCGCACTGTCTTTTTCTGTTTGAAGAGAAGAAATTTGTACTTCTAGTTGAGCCAGATCAGCTTTAGCAGCAGCTACTGCATTCTCATCTACGACTTGTCTTGTGCTACTGCCTTTTTTAGAAGTTTCTGTAATAGTTTTCATTGGCGGGTTATCAATTGTCGCCTGAGCACCAGCTTTGGCTGCATTTTTGATGTTAATGCTTCTCGCTGCACCAGCCCGAGTCGCACGGTGTGTTTCATATTCGAAACTTGAAGTATCAACACTTGATGCAGCCGTGCTTACATTACTCTCTATTCTATCTCTTAAACCAGTATCTATACTACTCATATTTGAACCTCGATTTGACTAATTAGATAAGACTGTATAAACGTCTTTACCACTCAAGTAAGTTTATAAACTAGCTCGGTTAAAAATTCGTTAAGGTGTTTAATTAAAAAGATATTCTTTAATTAAACCTACCAGAATAGGTATAAGGTATTACCAGCTTTGACAGCATGCCCTTGGAGAGTGATTCTTTCATCATCATTCTCCATTTCACGAACTTCCGCGACTTGATGGTATCTGTTCCCTGAATGAAAAAATATTTTTCCTAATTCATATTGAAAATAAGTTCTTTCTTCGTCTGGGAGTTCTATATTGTACATTTGATCGCGATGCTGTTCATAGCTAAGATTTTTTAGGCGTTCTGTTTCATAATCATAAGTTTTATCCCACATATATATGCCACCACCAGATTTTGGTAAGTTTATAGATGCGGTGAAGCTAAGATTCTCTTTCGGGTCGAAATCTATGCCGTATTTTTTCCAATCTAATAGATAATGATGGAAATCACAGTGTTTAGGTCCCATAAAATCTTCAAAAAACCAGTCAGCAAGGTAAATCTGAAATCCTGGTACTGCAAAGTCGTCTACATATTTAACTTCACAGGAAAATTCTTTAGCTAAAGTCTCTTCAAGCTTTTTAAAAAGCTGAGGAAAATTTTCTTTTATGATTTTATTAGTTAGTTTAGCGTTATCGAAATAGAGATGTGACTCACCTGGCCTTATGCAGTCTATATAACTAGCTACGCCAAGACAATAGAAGGGGACATCATCAAAAGGTGATAAAGCTCTAGATCTATCTATCCAGAACTCTCTTAGGCTAAAAAGTTTTTCCCTAACTTCCTTGCACTCTTCTAGTGTTAGAAAATCTACATTCTCGTACATTATGAAGAAATTATACCCCTATTCTTTTTGAGGCTTTACTTCTTCGCTTTCACTAAGAGTATTTATATCTTTGAAAATATCTTTAAAGCTTTTCAGGGGCTGCTTATTACTATTATTGAGTTTTGTTGAATATTTTTGATTTGCAGTGATGCGTAAATCATCTTTTTTGCTGAAAAAATCAAAATTTTCGAAGGAACTTGACATTAAAATATCTCCAATTTACCTAAATTTTCAGTCTTGGCTTATTTGTATCATGATCTTATTAAGTTTCTGTTAACTTGGGCGTGTAGTGAAACTCTAATTTCTGCATTTGTTCGTTCGGCTACACGCCCTGTTAAAATTAAATATCTATGAATACTTTCAAGCTTCGTCGTGAAACATATCAAGTTATTCTCTCTGATAAGCTTGCTGTGGGTTCGCAGCACCCGATATTAGTTCAGTCTATGACTAATACGCCAACTCAAAATGTTACTGCTACTGTTGAGCAAATTAAGGAATTATATATAGCGGGTTCTGCGGTGGTGCGGCTTACGGTTAAAGATGAAGCTGCTGCTGAGGCAGTGCCTTTGATTGTCAGCGAACTAAATAAGCAGGGCTTTCAGATTCCCTTAGTAGGTGATTTTCACTATAATGGTCATTTACTTTTAGCGAAATATCCAAAATGTGCAGAGGTCTTAGCTAAATATCGTATTAATCCAGGTAACGTCGGTTACGGTGAAAAGCATGATTATAATTTTTCAACGATTATTAATATTGCTAAAGACTTAGATAAGCCAGTACGAATAGGTGTAAATTGGGGTTCTTTAGACCAAGATCTGCTTAGTGATTTTATGGAAATTAATGCTGAAAAGCCAGATAGTGAAAAGATAAGTTTTAAAGAAGTCATTTATGAGGCGATGACTGCAAGTGCTCTAAGGTCGGCGGAACTCGCTATTGGAGAAGGATTAAAGCAGGAAAAAATAGTTATTAGTGTGAAAATGTCTGAGGTGCAGGATTTGATTAATATTTATCGTCGTGTCGCTGCTGCTTGTAAATTCCCTTTACATTTAGGTCTTACAGAAGCAGGCACTCCAGTTAAAGGTATGATTTCAAGTTCAGTTGCTATGGGTATTTTGTTAAGTGAGGGCATTGGTGACACTATTCGTATGTCACTAACTCCAAGTGCTGATGATAAAAAGCTTAATCCTCTTGCTGACAGGACTTTAGAGGTGCAGGCTTGCCAAGAACTTTTGCAAGCTATGGATATAGCCTTTTTTAAGCCATCTATAACTAGCTGTCCAGGGTGTGGCAGAACTAGCAGCACTTATTTTCAAAAATTAGCTGAGGAAATTAATCAATTTACTCAAGTGAATATGAAAGCTTGGCAGGGAAAGTATCCTGGAGCTGAAAAACTTAAGATAGCGGTTATGGGGTGCATAGTAAATGGTCCAGGTGAGTCTAAGTATGCTGATATCGGAATCAGTCTCCCTGGTGATAATGAGAGCCCTAAGGCTCCAGTGTTTATAGATGGGAAGCAGGTAAAGACTTTAGAAGGGGAAAATATCGCGACTGAATTTAAGCAGATAATTCTTAATTATTTAGAGGAGCGGTTTTTGAGTGTGGTCTGAGCAGTGCAAGAGTCTCTAAGTGAAAAGTATGTGGGAACATATCAAAGGCTTTTATCTCCTCTAATTTAAAATTAGCTCCTTCTAGAAATTTTATATCTCTTGCTAAAGTGCTGGGATTGCAGCTTAGGTAGATTATCCACTTAGCAGTACTTTTACTAATATTCTCCAGAATTTTATTGGAACAGCCCTTACGTGGAGGATTTAGAATTATGATATCAAAATCTAAATTCTCTTCTTCTTTGAAATAGTCTTCAGCACTCGCTAATTCTACTTCAAGATTATTTAAATCATTTAACTTTATATTGTCTTTGGCATTAATAACGGCAGCATTATTTAATTCAAAAGATTTAAAACTGTGTTGTGGAAAGGCTTGAGCTAGGCTTAGTGAGATGCTGCCTATGCCAGAGTAGGCATCTAGAATTTTCAGTCTTGACACTGCACCTTGTGTTTCAGTCTCTTTTAGGTCCTGTTGAGCGTGTAGCGAAACTCCATTTTCTGTATTTCGCTGATTCTCACTTCTAGCTTGTTCTATAAAAGATTTTATGGATTCTAGAATATTGCAGAATTGTTCATTGTTTATCTGAAAAAAGCTGCTGGTTGAGATCTTCACTTGGATATCTTTTAATTTATCGACTATATAATCTCTATCGCCAGCGATAAGCTCTGTTTCCTCTCCTAGAATGACGTTCGTAGAGTCATCATTGTAATTAATCGTCGCAGCTTTAACTTCCGGGAATTCACGTAGAATTACATCAAAGATTCTTTTAATGGCGTGTCTATCACGGGCTTTGAGAAGTTTTTTTCTGAGTATAAATGAGACTAGTACCTCATTTTCATCATAGCTAGATCTTAAAAGTACATGCCTCAAAAGTGGCGTGCCGATTCCTTCTCCAGAGCAGAGTTCTTTAATGCCTTCCATGAGTTCTTCGAAGATGGAATACTGTATAGGACAGTGTTTAATATTGATTAGGTCATTTGATTTAGTTTTATAATAACCAGCTAGCAGTCGACCCGTGCTTTTCACTGTCTCAACCGGGTATATAACTTTATTTCTAAAGTGCCAAGGATTGCTTAAGCCTTTCACTGAAATATTTTGATGCTGCTTGCGAGCTTTATTCCCAGTGCTTTCCTTTTCATAATCGTCGTTGTAATTCTCCTCCTCATAATCATCAGAAGGTAGCTTGACTTTATTTAACTTAAAAGCATCTAATAGATTGATTCTCTTGAAATTTAACTGCTCTTCATATTTTATATGCTGCCACTGACAAGAGCCGCAGATTTTATGTAATTTACAGCGCGGGTCTTCCTCTCGAAGAGGACTCGCTGAGCTTATTTCAGCGATATGCGCGAAAGCCATGTCCTTTTGGACATCATAGATTTCTGCTTTGAGTTCATCTCCGGGGCAGGCATTTTCGATAAAAACTTTAATGCCAGAGTCGGGATCTGTGGCTATCGCATGCAGACCGAAGCTCATAGAATCTATTTTAAAATCTTTAATATCAGCGACCAACCTATAACTCCAGAAAACTTTATTTTAGTGTTCTTTTAAATATACAATAAATGAGCTTTAGAGCGTGACTTCTTTCAATGCAGGTCTAGCCGCCTCGTGACTAAAAAATTCGATAGTCCTAACTAAGCCCTCTTCTAGCTGCACGATTGGTTCCCAGCCTAGCAAGGCTTGAGCTTTACTAATATCGGGCTTGCGTCTCTTCGGATCATCTTCTGGTAATTCAAGAAAAATAATTTTAGATTTAGATTTAGTTAGTGCGATAACTTTTTCAGCCAGTTCTAGCATCGTGAATTCATAAGGGTTTCCAAGATTTACTGGCTCATTGTGAGTCACTGACATAAGTTTAATAATGCCTTTTACTAGATCGTCTACATACTGAAAGCTCCTTGACTGCATGCCATCACCATAGATAGTGATGTCTTTATTTTCTAGTGCTTGATTTATAAAATTACAGACCACTCTACCGTCATCAGCACGCATTCTTGGACCGTAGGTGTTAAAAATTCTGATAATTCTTACATCTATAGCGTGTTCTCGGTGATAAGCCATAGTGATAGCTTCAGCAAAGCGTTTCGATTCATCATATACGCCACGTGGTCCTATCGGATTTACATTCCCCCAGTAGCTTTCAGGCTGTGGGTGTATCAGTGGATCACCATAGACTTCAGAAGTACTAGCTAAGAAGAACTTAGCCTTTTTTTCTTTAGCTAAGCCTAGAGCGTTATGCGTTCCTAAGCTGCCTACTTTTAATATAGGGATCGCCAGTTTTTTGAAATCTATAGGACTTGCTGGGCTAGCGAAATGCATAACCCAATCTAATTCATCTTCTATCTCTATATGTTCAGAGACGTTATGCTCTAAAAACGTAAAATTAGGATGATTTAGTAAAGGTCTGATATTTTCAATATTGCCGGTGACTAAATTATCTACGACTATAACTTTTTCACCAGACTGAATAAGTCTTTCAGCAAGGTGCGAGCCGATAAAGCCAGCTCCACCAGTTATTAAAATACTTTTTTTAGCCATGATTACATTCCAATTATCTACCGATACTAATATAATTAAATCCTATTTTCTTAGCATCCACAGGGCTGTAAATATTTCTACCATCTAAAAGAATTTTCGGTCCGCCCATAGAGCTGAAAACCTTTTCTAGATCGAGTTTTCTGTATTCATCCCACTCTGTAACTAAGATTAAAGCATCTTTCCCTTGAGCTAATTCATAAGGGTCATTTACATAATTAACTTCTAAATCTGGATTTTGTTTTTTACAGTTTTTAGAGGCGATAGGGTCAGTAACACTGACACTCGCACCAAGTTTAATTAAGGCTTTGGCGATGTCTAAAGCAGGCGCGTCTCTAAGATCATCAGTATTAGGTTTAAAGGCAAGCCCAAGTAAGCCTATTTTTTTACCTTTAAGGATTTTCATTTGATCTTGAAGCCTTTTAATAACTAGGTTTCGTTGTTTATAATTTACGTTAGTCGTTCCATACAGCAACTCTGGATTATAGTCATATTCCTCTGCTATTTTAATAAGTGCTTGAACATCTTTCCCGAAGCAGCTTCCACCCCAACCGATACCAGCATTTAAAAACTTACTGCCTATGCGTGAATCAGTACCGATGCCATGCATAACTTCTGTAACATCAGCCCCGACAAGGTCGCAGATATTTGCGATTTGGTTCGCAAAGCTGATTTTCATAGCAAGAAAGCTGTTAGCGCTGTATTTAATCATCTCTGCACTAGTGATGTCAGTCGAGATAAAAGGTATATGAGCTTGACCATGAGGTCTTGGGCAGTAGCTTGGAGGAGTGAAGCTCTGTTCTGTAAGCGGCTTATAAAGCTCTTTTAACTTAGCCCTAGCGAAATTTTCATCTGGGGACTGCTCGCAAACTCCAATTTCTGCGTTTCCGTTGCGAGCAGTCCCCTCTGTTCCAATAACTATCCGATCTGCATAAAAAGTATCAAATATCGCAGAACCCTCTCTGAGAAACTCTGGATTAGAAGCTACGTGAAAATTAAGTTTAGGATTAGCCTGCTCGATGAGCATGTAGACCCAGTTCCCAGAGCCTACTGGCACTGTAGATTTATTAATAACGATACAATCCTGCTTAGCGTGTTTGCCGATGGTTTTAGCGCAAGCTTCAATGTACCGAAGATCAGGCTCCCCGTTCTCCTTTGGAGGAGTACCGACAGCGATAAAAATTATTTCGCTATGCTCCATGGCGATTTTAGGATCGGTAGTGAATATAGGGAATTTATTAGTTTTTTTAGTATCTTCTAAAAGCTGCTCGAGGTTAGGTTCATAGATAGGTATTCGCCCTTGCTTAAGACCTTCTATTTTCTTTTCATCTATATCTAAGCATGCTACGTCATGCCCGAGGTAAGCTAAGCATGTCGCTGTAACTAATCCTACGTAACCTGTTCCTATAACGCTAACTTTCATTCAAAGTCATTAGAATAGCATATTATATTACTATTGCCTTAACTTAGGATTAACCAGAGGATTTAAAATCTCTACTAATAAATTAGAAGCTGTAAGTATGGCTGAGAAAACTACCACCACTGCGGTTACTAAAAAATAATCACGATTAATAAAAGCTGTAACGAAATATTTCCCCATACCTGGTAAAGCATAGACGAATTCGACTACAAATGAGCCAGTAATTAATATGGCAAAAAGCGGTCCTAGATAAGCAAGTATAGGTAATAGGGCATTAACCAAAGCATGTTTGTAAAGAATGCTGAACTGGTCTAAGCCTTTAGCCATAGCTGTTTTAATGTAGCCCTGTTCATAGGTATTAGCAAAAGCAGTTCTGGTGATCCGCATAATATAAGCTGTCGGAGCGACGCTTAAAGTTAAAGCTGGGAGTATAATGTATTCGGGACCTTCCCAGAGAGCGACTGGTAAGAGGTTAAAATAAAGACCGAATATACCTATTAATAATCCAGCAGTGACGAAGCTTGGGAGTGATATCGCAGCATCGGCATAACTAGCAAGTATGGTAAAAAAAGGGTCAAAACCCTTTCGGTAATTAGTTTTATAACCTAAATATATACCGCCAGAAATTCCAGCTATAACCGCTATGATAAAAGCCAAGCCACCTAAAGTGAAAGAAACAGGCATAGCTTCAGATAAAATATCCATTACTTCACGATTCGGATACTTTAAGCTAGGACCGAAATCGAAAGCAGTAAAAATTTTAGAAATATAAGAAAAATACTGCTCGATTAAAGGCTTATTTAAGCCGTATTTAGCTTCCATTCGAGCCATAACTTCAACTGGTAAATGCCTATCACTAGAGAAAGGACTACCAGGTAAAAGCCTAAGCAAGAAAAATGACGCTGAGCTTATAAAAAATATCGAAAATAAAAAAGTGCTGAGCTTATTAGCTACCAGTCTTAGCGATTTCAACATACTTACGACCATTATAATAACCGCAAGATGGGCAAATATTATGGGCTAGATGATTAGAGCCACAGTTATTACAAGCAATAACGTTAGGTAATTTACCTTTCCAGTTAGCTCTTCTTTGTTGTTGTCTTTGATGCGAATGGTTCTTCTTAGGTACTGCCATAATAACTCCAGTTTGGTAACCGAGTCATATATTATAACAAAAAGATTTGTATTTGACCATAAAGCTTTCTTTTGTTGTTATTATTTATAGGGTTATGCAAATTGAAATAAGTAATAGAGACGAGAACAATATAGTTACTCTTGAAATAAAGACAGAAGCTGGTGTGGCAAAGGATTCATACCATAAAACTATAAGTATAGTTCGTAATCAAGTTAATATTCCTGGGTTTCGTAAGGGTAAAGCTCCTACGAATATGGTTATAAATCATGTTGGTGAGGATTATATTAAAGCTAGAACGCTTACTCAAGATTTTTTATTAGATCTTTTAAATACTGCCGTTAAGAAACAGGCTTTAGATATTATCGCTGTGCAGAGTATAGATAAAGTTGAGCTGGATACGCCAGAGTCTTCAGTCGTTATGTCAGCGACCTTGGAACTTTATCCAGAAGTGAAAATCTCTGAATATAAAGGTCTTAACATAGAAGTGGAATTAGCTCCTGCTGATTTTGATAAGCAGCTAGAAGAGTCACTTACTCGCATCCAAAAGTCTTTTGTGACTTTTAAAGAAGCGGCTGATGCTTTAATCGAGTCTGGTGATCAAATCTCTTTGGATTTTGATGGGCAGTATAATGCTGGTACTGAGGCTGAGCCAGACTGGATTGCTAAAGAAGGCATGAAGGCAGAAGATTATAAAGTTACAGTGGAGCCAGGTAATTTTATAGATAATTTCTTAGAGCAGACTATCGGTTTAAAAGTTGGTGATGAGAAAGAAATCCTCGTTAAATTCCCAGAGGATTACGGTGCTCAAGATTTAGCAGGTAAGGCAGCTAAATTTGCGATTAAAATTAAGGGAATTTTTAAACCAGAGCTTCCTGCTTTAGATGATGAGTTAGCTAAGAAAAATAAGAGTCCTAAGGCTGAGACTTTAGAAGAACTTAAAACTAAGCTGAAAGAGAATCTAGAAACAGCTTACGCTAAGGAAAAAGAATTAGCCACTGAAGTCGCTTTATTTAAGGCACTTAGAGAGAAAGCAGAATTTGACATTCCTGAAAAAGCTATAGAGATGAATGTACGTCAGGATCTTATGAACATGGCAAGGCAGTTTGGTATACCACCAGAGCAGATGATGTCATTAATGGGAACATTACCGCTTGATAAAAATAGAGAAGTCACTAAAGAAAAATTAGCGAATTCTCTAATCCTCACCACTATAGTTAAGTTGGAAAATATCAATCCGACGACTGAAGAGCTTGAAGCTAAGTGGAAAGAGCATTCAGAATCCTTTTGTAAAGGAGATCATAAGTCTGATAAACATAAAGCTGATTTCCTGCTAGATGTAGCTATTCAGCTAGGTACAGAAAAGGCTAATGAAATGCTTTTAGAGGCTAATAAAATTACTTACGTCGAGAAGAAGTTAGAGGCGCCCGCTGCTGAGGCTGTAGCTTAATACAGGGATCACCACAGTGCTTTGCACTGTGGCTTTTAGTATTTTCTTGCGACGTTAAATAGATTCGCCCCAAATATATTCTCTAAGAGGTCTGCGACCCATTCTGCAGATTCGCCACGCTTATCCCAGGCTTCTCTGCTTGGGCAGTGTTCGACTATGTCTATTGAGGATAATCTGTTTTCTCGTCTAAGTTTCATGTCTATGTATCTAGCTATGCTAAGGACCTCTCTGTAATTTAGCTGTCCCAGAGAGTAATTACTTACACCGCTTAGATCAAAAGCGTTTAAATCAAAGATAAGGTGAATATGTTCACAGTGGTTTAAACTTTCTAAAGATTTTTCAAGGATGCTATTGATCCCCAGATCGGATACGTCTTCCATGGAGAAATAATTATGGCTGACAGAATCCTGTGCAGAACGGTGATTAATACCAATATGTATAATGTTTTTTCGATTAATAATAGGTAATGTTAGTTGATTTGCAAGAATTATATTTTTAAAATCTTCATGAAGCTTATTCCCTAAGCTGGTTTGAGTGAGGGCTGTGAAAGCCATTCGATTGGCGTTCCAGCTTTTAGTAACTTCTGGAGAACTATTCCCAAAATGGTTACTAAACCAGAGGCAGCCTACTTTATTTCTTAAATTATGTTCTTGGTAAAATTTCATAAGCCCAGATAGGCTAGCGATACTGAGGCTTGCGTCCCCACCGAGTACGATGGGAATATGCCCTAAGCCTCGTGAGAAAAAGACTTGTTCCCTGAGCCAGTTATTCACGCTGATAATGGCTTCTATGTTTCTTATACGCAGAGCATGTTCCTGTATTTCAAAGGGACCAAGACTAGGAGGTTCTATAAGATTAACTTTTAGATTCAGGGATTCAAGTGTTCTAGTTAATTCAGTGTCGCCAAGTATGCTGTAAGCCCCTTCTTGGGCGAGATTATCAGTTCCACCGAATCCGTAAGGACATATAATCAGGTCTAAAGAAGGACTTTCTTTCCAGTCTAGGCGTTGATGGCTTTTTAAAAAATCTAAATTTTGCATAACAATGGCTTTTGCCTGTTAATATTATAGCTATGGTTAGCACTGAAACTGCAACAAGCACTGGTCTTAAAACAGAAGATTTAGTTATTAATATGGGTCCTCAGCACCCTTCAACGCACGGCGTTCTGCGGCTGAAGCTGGTTTTGCATGGTGAAGTTATAAAACAGTGTGAGCCTGTAATCGGTTATTTGCATCGTGGTATGGAATGGCTCGGGCAGAATCGTAATTTTGTGCAGTATCAGGCTTTAGTAGATAGAGTCGATTATTTAGCTGGAATGAGCGATAGCCATGCCTATGTAGGGGCTGTAGAGCAGATCGCAGGTATAGAAGTGCCACAGAGAGCTGAATATTTAAGAATACTTATGGCGGAGCTGAATAGAATCTGTTCGCACCAGCTTTCTCTTGGAATTTTCATGCTGGATTTAGGGGCGATGATGGGTTTCCCTTTCTATGCTTTTAGAGACAGAGAGTCTATACTTTCACTTTTAGAGGAAGTTTCAGGTCAGCGTATGATGTTTAATTACATTCGTATCGGTGGCGTACAACAAGATTTACCAAAAGGCTGGCTCGCTAAAGCTGAGGCTTTAGTTAAAGATAAGCTTTTAGGTTATGTTGATGAGTATGAGGATATTATTACTAATAATCCGATATTCACTTCTAGAACTAAAGGCATCGGTATCATTGAGCCGAGCTCTGCAAGAGCCTTTGGTCTTACTGGACCTAATATAAGAGCTTCTGGAGTGGATTATGACATTAGAACGGCTAAGCCATATTCTAGATATAAAGAGTTCGATTTTAAAGTTATTACTCGTGAAGAGGGTGATATTTTCGCTAGATATAAGTGCAGGGTGGAAGAAATTCGTGAATCTTGTAAGATAGTTCTTCAAGCGATAGAGAAAATTAGATCACTACCAAGTGGAGAGCAAGCAGCGAAAGAGACTGAACTTGTGGCGAAAAAAATTATGCCAGGTTTTAAAGCTCCAGCTGGCGAGACTTATTTCGCAGTAGAGTCACCTAGAGGTGAATTAGGCGTGCATTTGATTACTGATGGTACTGCTGTTCCGTATCGTATTAAATGGAGATCGCCATCTTTCTTTGCGACTAATTTTTTACCAGAAATGGCTATAGGTCAGCCTATCGCTGATATCGTAGCGATATTTTCATCTCTTGATGTTATATTGCCAGATGTGGATCGCTAAAGCCTATTTGATTAATATTATATCCAAGACCTTTGCACAAGAGAAACGTAGAAAATAGTCTTGTGCAATAGTTCCTTCTAGGGTCTAAAGATTTGCTTGTATTACAGGCCAAACAAGGGCGACTGGTTCAGGCTTCAAGAATTTTTATGCACAATAAAATTATCTTGGTGTAATATTTAGGTATGTCTTTTTTGAGTTCAGAACAAATCAGTAAGTATATTGAAGGTGACTTGTTTAAGAATAAGCTGGCTTCTTTGGATCTTCCTATATCTAATCAATATCTTGAATATGATTCCAAAACTATAGACATTGGAGATGAAGAAACCTATTCTAAGAGTTTTAAAAATTTTGAAAACCTAGTATTAAATCCAATGGAAACTAAGTTACTTAAATTAAGTCCTAAAATCAATCTAGATATTCAACATACTGGTTTTATTTTTCCAAGATATAGTTTTACGTCACTAGGAATTAATATAGCTCCAATAGTGATACAGCCTGGATACTCTGGTCAAGTATTGATATCTGTTACTAATATCCATTCGGATAAAATTATCAAAGGCATATTACCTGGCATGAAATTAGTTCAAATTATGCTTGCTCCTATGATTTCTGATACAGACAGTTACTCAGGCTTAACATCTTCTAAATATGTAAACGATTTTTCATTTAGTGGGTCAAGAGCATTCTCTGATGAAGAAATAACTGCAATAGTTTCTGCTTCAAAAAATAGTATTACCAATAAATAAAGATGGTAGGATCAGAAAATTTATAAAAATGCAGAAAAAATAAGAAAGGCTGTATCTGAGGCTTACTTCTATGCTTGGCTTGACAAGGAAAAGCGTGAAGATATTAATTTTGAACCAACCGCAAATACTACCAAGACCTTACGAGACGCTTTTAATAGTGAATCTGACAAGTTAATTACAGAATATGAAAATTCAATTATTTCTGATAAAATTTTGAAATTTGTTAAAACTGATTTGACAGAGTCTTTGTTTGAAATCGGTTGGCTGACTAAGTTATTAAATGGTCTGCTATTTTTGGTACCCGTAATTTTAATGTTTGCTTACGGCGATTTAGAGCATATCAAACAGTATCGAATATTCATACAGATACTCCACGGTATTCAAGTTGTTGTGATTTTTCTTTATCTTGTTAAATTTAATTTAAAAAAGTAAAATTAAAATCTGCGTGGTTTTCAATGAGTATTAAGGGATGGTCCCAAAAAAAATTACAGTTAAACTCTAGGCGTAAGTTACTTTCAGTTAGCTTTATTTTTTTCACAGCTTTTCTTTTTGATAAGTTTTTTTGCTTGTCAGAATCCTGTCTCTGCTTTAGATTCTCGTTATATCATCAGCTCCTTAAAAGCTAAGCAAACAGGTTTTACTAGTTTTGATAAGACCTTCGATTTAACTTTAACCTTTAAATTAAGGTCGGTGAGTGGTTTTACTAGATCTCGTTTAGATGTTAAAGTCGGGGATTTAACTTTTACTGATACGTCAAGTTCAGGAGTAGATGAAGATTTCGATATTCAGATTAGCGAAGCCGATTCTAATTTAGCTGATGTAACGATTAGGTTAAATGATATGCAGATCGCTTCTAGTGCGCTTGCTAAAGGCACAGTAAATTATTATTTAACCGAGGCTAGGACTAATGCTTTAGTCTCTCAGGATTTTACTTTTAAGCTCTCTACCACTGATTCTAATTCAGGTGGTTCTGGTAATGATGGCTCTAGTAATAATGGCAAAACTCCAGAAGAGATAGCTACTGAAAAATTTAATACTAAGCTCGCTGATGAAAAGCAGTTAGTCGTGATTAAAGTTGAAGATTCGAGTGAGCTAGCGAGTGAGCAGGTTTCCACTATTCCGAAGACTTTCTTGATTAATATTTATCATGATTCTGATTTAATTCCAGGTGTGGAAAAAGATCTTTTTGATCCGACCAAAGCACCGCTAGTTAAGGCTTTAAAGGTTTTTAGATTGAAAGACTCGCTCAGAACTGAGATTACTGATGAGCTGAATTTTACACCTGCTGTAGACACTGCTGCTAGCACGGCTTCAGGCAAGAATTTAACTATTTTAGAGACTAGCGAGCTTACTGTGAAAGATATTCAGCAGTTACAGTTTAAGATCGATATGACGAATTTCTTAAATTCTAATAGTTCTAGTGCTGTTATACCAGAGGGGGCAATTAAAGATGATCTCTGGGATTTAGATATAGGTGGTATTCCTGTAGAGGCTACTGATATTCAGTCTTCTATAAGTGCACTTATCTTTTTACCAGTTTTAGATTCAGATCCACTACGTTTTAGTTTAATCGCTAAAGATATTATTCCTGTTACAGCGAAGGTTTCAGATGCTTTAAATCTTACAGATGATATCCGGAAAATAGATTTCACTCGGGCGGGCATTAGCTATAAGACTCTTAAAGCTAATGGTGTTTTTCTTTTTGATGCTGAATCCTCTGCGAGTGAAGCGTCTGTAAATTCTGGGAATTTAAATTTTACTGTGAATATGACATTAGATAGAGATCGCAATGCTTTAATCTCTAAGCGAGAGATATATCAGAAAAATGTGGCGAGAATCTTAGAATTACCATTTAATGTGATTACGAAAGACAGTAATGGCTTAGATGTCGATATTAGCGGCACTTTGAAGAAAACAGTGAGCCTAAGCCTTCTAGATTCCCCGAGATTCATTAAAGCTAAAGAAGCTAAAGCTAAGTTTAGAAATAAGGTTAAGAAGAATGAAATATTTCAGTCACTGCTTCTAAGCTTTAAATACTCTAATACTTTACCGAGATCAGTAGATCCTTTAGTTTTAGAGATGCGGTTTTTAGATAATTCTGGGGCTGAACTCAATGCAGGGAAGGTTTTTAGATTAGCAGATGTCTCTCGTATCTTAAGTAAGAATGCTAATTCAGATGCTACAGTCTCGGATAATACTTTATTTAACCGTGTTTTAACTGCTGAGACTATCGGTGAAGCTGGAGAGCCTTTCGGCGACGAGTTTTTAACTCTAGCTGATGCAGCAGCGAAGATTCAGATTAAGCTAAAGCGCTCACAGACTTATTTAGATAATCTTGGAATTGTTTTTGATGATGAGGTGAATGCTAGTTTAGCTGATACTGAGCAGAATGTTTTGACTTTAGTGCTGAAGTAGTTTTTGAGGAATTTTGACCCCTTATAAATCCCAGTGAGATTTTTTAAGATGAGGTGAATGAGGAAGTTTCAGAAGCTCAGTGAATTAAGAATCGATTTGATAAAGTCTCTAGGCATAGCCCTTCTTAGCCCAATGAGTACGATTATCTTTATGGGTATTATTGACAAAAGTTATTTTTCGGATAAACTCTCTCTAGTAGGCATATTTGCTTCTGTATTTTTGTCAATATGTGGCTTAAAATGCATAGATAAAGTTTATGCGGTGGCAGAAAATACGGACTTAGCAAATGAAGGAGCGAGTGATGGCGGATTTACTGATTAAGACAGATTTCAGTTATATAATAATTTTGGCGATGGCGATGTTTCTTTATTTCTCCATACTTCACATATTGCGTGATCCTAACTTACCTAAGAAGAAGTTTTTTAAATCTAAAGATACTAAATAAAAGCTCTGCAATTTTTAAATTCCTGAGGACTTTTGACCTCTTAAAATTTTCAGTGAGATTTTTTAAGATGGGGTGAATGAGTTTCATTTTAGAGACTATTAAGTATAGAGCTGATTTCATGAAAACCTTTGGTTATGCATTGTGTTCACCGATTGTGTCTTATTTTTTTGAAATTACCTAGACATCATGATGCTATAAACAAAAAATTTGATGTCTTTGTTTTTGTAATTTACTTTTCGTTGATGCTGCTTGGTGTCGCTGCTATAATCATGGGTATGCTTCTCTTGGACTTACATGTAGAAAAGCAAAAACGGAGAATTGAATTGTGATTTTAAATGAGTCTCGCGTGCTTGCGTTATTGATATTTTTTACTTGTGTATTTGCATTAGTGTTTGCTTTGACTTTAATGTATTTCTCCGATAGATTCTTGAAGATATTAATGAAGTGGGAACTAAATAGAAGTTCTACTAGGCTAAGGGCTTCTGAGGAAAAATGACCCCTTAAAAATTTCACTGAGATTTTTTAAGATGAGGTGAATGAGGAAGTTTCAGAAGCTCAGTGAATTAAGAATAGATTTGATAAAGTCTTTAGGCATAGGGCTTTGTAGTCCGATAGCTACGATTGTTTTCATGACTGCTGTAGATCGGAGCTATCTCAGAGACAAAATGGTCTTGGAAGGTTTTTTAGCAGCTTTATTTTTATTAATATGTGGGTTAAAATGTATTAGCAAAGTTTACACAATAGCAGAAAGCTTTGATTTATTAAATGAAAGAGGCGATGGTGATAAATCCATTTGAGACTGATTACGGTTATATTATAATTTTGATTACGGTTATGTTTATGTATTTTTCAATAATGCATATATTGCGTGATCCTAATTTACCTAAGAAGAAGTTTTTTAAATCTAAAGACACTAAGTAAAAGCTCCGCGACTTTTAAATTTCTGGGGACTTTTGACCCCTTATAAATTTTCTGTAAAAATATCATGAATAGATACTTTGATGTTGATAATTTTCACGGCTCTTTGTCAGCCAATGGGTCAGTGGATTTTAAGATTTTTACTTAATGAAATTAAATCTTTTAATCAGGAAGATATAAATAAATTGATTATCTCGTTAATTTTTTTTGTGATAGCGTGGGTTGTACTTTTTTCTTGGTTATGGTATTCACATAAAAAGGAGTCTTATTAATGACCTTAATGTATGTTATTACATTTACTGTGCCAGTGTTTATATTGGGCTTCGTATTCTGGTACATCTGGTTTGATTCTCGCCAAGAGAGAGAAAAGATTGACCAGGATTAATTCCCACGCTTTTATTTACTTACGCTTTTAAAATTCTGAGGACTTTTGACCCCTTATAAATTTTCTGTAAAACTATCATGATTAGATTTCATGGTGGAAGGAAATTTTAAAAATAAGCAAAGTGGGCTGAAGCGAGGGCTGGGAAAGAGTCAGAAACATAATCGCAATCATAGATTTGGTTTTATGGATCCAGTGATTATTCTTATTTCTGCTGCTTTTTCTCAGCCTTTAGGGCAGTGGATTCTAAAGTACGCTTTAGATGAAGTAAAGCACTTTAATGAAGTTAATCGGTACAAGATATTTATATCAGTGCTAATGCTCGCTTTAGGACTTTTTATAGGTGTGACATGGTATATATATTCTAGGAGAGATAGGTAAATGATAGATGGGGAAGCTTTGTTATTAGGGTGTACGGTTTTCTGGATTCTTTCTTTAACGGCTTGTGCTATTTTTCTGATGAAATCTGATGGTGGAACTTTTTTTGGAAAAGACGATCAGGATTAACTCCCCCGCTTTTATTTACTTGCGCTTTTTAAATCTCTGAGGACTTTTGACCCCTTATAAATTTTCTGCGAAAATATCATGATTAGATTTCATGGTGGAAGGAAATTTTAAAAATAAGCAAAGTGGGCTGAAGCGAGGTACTCGGATATCTACACACAGATATAGTTATATAGATACTTTAGCGCTAGTAATCTTTACCGCCTTATTGCAGCCTCTAGGGCAGTGGCTTTTAAGATATATGCTTAATGAAATCGAAGACTTTAAGTCAATGAATTATTTTAAATTCACTTTATCTTTAGTGAGTTTTATCTTTGGTTTAACTCTGAGTATCGTATGGTATAAATTATCAAGGAGTAATAAATGAATCCAGATGTGGTTTTCCCTTTGGCGTTTGTTTTTGTGCTTTTAAGTTTAGCGGGAATGTTTTTTTATTTCATTAAGTCTGAACACGAAGCCATGAAAGAAGACGAGCAGGAGTAACTCCCATGCTTTTATTTACTTGCGATTTTTAAATTTCTGAGGACTTTTGACCCCTTATAAATCCCAGTGAGATTTTTTAAGATGAGGTGAATGAGGAAGTTTCAGAAGCTTAATGAATTAAGAATAGATTTGATAAAGTCTCTTGGTATAGGGCTTTGTAGTCCGATAGCTACGATTGTTTTCATGACTGCTGTAGATCGAAGCTATCTTGTAAATAAAATAGGACTAGAGGGTTTACTGACAGCTTTGTTTTTATTAGTATGTGGGTTAAAATGTATAAGCAAAGTTTACACAATAGCAGAAAGCTTTGATTTATTAAATGAAAGAGGTGATGATGATAAATCCGTTTGAGACTAGTTATGGTTACATTATAATTTTAAGTATCGCTATGTTTATGTATTTTTCTATATTACATATTCTGCGTGATCCTAACTTACCTAAGAAGAAGTTTTTTAAATCTAAAGATACTAAATAAAAGCTCCGCGATTTTAAATTTCTGAGGACTTTTGACCCCTTATAAATTTTCTGTAAAACTATCATGATTAGATTTCATGGTGGAAGGAAATTTTAAAAATAAGCAAAGTGGGCTGAAGCGAGGACAGGGAAAGAGATCAAAGCATAGTCCTAGATTTGGTCTTATGGACCCATTTGTATTAATGACCCTAGCTGGATTTTCTCAGCCTTTAGGTCAATGGATTTTAAAGTATGCACTAGCGGAGGTAGATATCAAGCAGGTTAATTATGATAGGTTATTATTCTCTGCGATGATGCTAGGTATAGGACTATTAATAATTATCGCATGGTATATATATTCTAGTAAAAGGAGATAAAGCATGAACGGAGAAACAGTTTTATTAAGTTATAGTATCTTTGGAATAGTGGCGGTGACTGCGTGTGCTATCTTCCTAATTAAATCAGAGCACGAAGCTATGAAAGAAGACGAGCAAGATTAATTCCCACGCTTTTATTTACTTACGATTTTTAAATTTCTGAGGACTTTTGACCTAAAAATTTTCTGTAAAAACATCATGATTAGATTTCATGGTGGAAGGAAATTTTAAAAATAAGCAGAAACATAATCATAGATTTAGTTTTATGGATCCGCTAGTATTAATGGTCTTAGCTGCGTGTGCTCAGCCTTTAGGGCAGTGGATTTTAAAATATGCATTAGCTGAGATAGATATTAAGCAGCTTGATTATGATAGGTTATTGTTTTCTGCGATGGTTCTAGGTGTGGGGCTATTAATGACTACAGCATGGTATATATATTCTAGTAAAAGGAGATAATTATGAATGGAGAAGTGGTTTTATTGAGTTACAGTATATTCGGTATTGTAGCTGTTCTTTCTTGTGTAATCTTCTTGATGAAATCTGATGGTGGAACTTTTTTCGGAAAAGACGAGCAGGATTAGTTTTCTTTGGTTACCCAAACAGTTTTAGGAACAAGCTTTTGGTTTTTATAATTCTTCAAAGAATCATTAACTAGTGTTTGATATGGTGTGTTGGTTTCTTTAGATAAATTTTTGAAATACTCAATAACATCAAGATCTAGTCTAATTGTCACATTTTTTTTAAGCTTAGTTATATAAGGGTTTTTTTTAAGTTTCATCTTTTTTAAGTCATATTCTTCTCTCATAATTAATATCCTCCATGAACTATATTTTCAAAATCTAATCTTTCTCGCAGACTTGCTTTTCTTGCACTGATAATTCTTATGATTTGTTCAGACTCTTTGTAAACATGTACCACAAAAAGTAAATTGCTTTTTTGACTATAGCCAATAATAATCAGTCTCTCTTCTTCTATAGAGTGATCAGGGTCATCAGTGATTCTCGCTAAGGGATCGTAAAAAACCGTTACTGCTTCGTCGAAGCTAATTTTATGCTTTTTTAGATTTGATTTGGCTTTTTCACTATCCCAGATAAATTCCATAAAACTTTACAATGTATTGCAAATATACTTATATTATACCCTTAAGTGTGACGATGGTTGAGGACTTTTGACCCCTTATAAATCCCAGTGAGATTTTTTAAGATGAGGTGAATGAGGAAAGCTCCCCGAAGTTTTAGAGAGAATAAGCCCAAAAATTTAGCAGTAAGCTTTTATGATACGGTTATTTTACTTTTAAGTACTGCTTTCTGTACACCTCTTGGGCAGGCTATTTTACTGTATTTAATTGATGAAAAAAATGAAATTGTATTAGTAAAATTTCTGATGTCAATCGCTTTGGCTTTCTTGGGTATTATACTTTTACTGTATTGGACTTTATTTAATAGGAAAGATTTATGTTAAATGAATTTGAAACGAGTATAGCCTGCTATATAGGTATCGCTTTCTTTGTGATTTCTGCGGTTGTATTAACCTATGTAATGTCGAAAACTTCTAGGCAGGCGGAAGATATTGATCTTTCATGACTTACTTTTATTAATCTCCGCGCTTTTATTTACTTACGATTTTTAAATTTCTGGGGAAAAACGACCCCTTATAAATTTTCTGTAAAAGTATCATGATTAGATTTCATGGTGGAAGGAAATTTTAGTAAATATGGTGCTGAGCTAAAGCGGCGTAAAGGAAGGAAGAGCAAATTTAATCACAGATTGGGTTTCATAGATCCATGTATGTTGATGTTATTAGCGGGATTTTCCCAGCCTTTAGGTCAGTGGATTCTAAAGTATGCACTAGCAGAGATAGATGATATCGAGAAAGTTAATTATGACAGGTTGTTATTCTCTGCGATAATGCTTGGAATAGGTCTATTGGTCACTACTGCATGGTATATATATTCTAGTAAAAGGAGATGAAGTATGAGCGGAGAAACTGTTTTGTTAAGTTATAGTATATTTGGAGTGCTAGCAGTAACTGCTTTTGCTATCTTCCTGATTAAATCAGAACACGAAGCTATGAAAGAAGACGAGCAAGATTAATTCCCACGCTTTTATTTACTTACGATTTTTAAATTTCTGGGGAAAAATGACCCCTTAAAAATTCCGATAGTTTAAGTCAGATTCTCAGCCTCTAGGGCAGTGGATTTTAAGGTATTTTTTAGGTGAAGTACTTTGTTTGTCTGCGAGTGATTGGGTAAGATTGATTTAGTCTGGGGTACTGTTTCTAATGGTATTAATCCCCACCCAAAGCCCTATCTAGAAATTATTATCTAAACCTCTAGGATTAAACTAAAGGTACAGACTTTCCAAAAAGCTCTAAAAACTTCATATCTTATTATTTTGATCTATGCTTGTTCCAAGCTATAAGGTTAAATCCCTCTCATTTACTATAACTCACAGGGCATAGGAAGATTCGTTAATTCGCAATACGAATTTTAATAATGATTTTAGATATATAGAGATGCGCAAAGCCGCAGCTAAATAACTTATCTTGAACACTTTAATTTATATTAATCTTCCAGCATTGACCGAAGCCCCAAAAAATGGAATTATTACTTCTGAGTATGCGTGCGAGGTGTCTTTAAATGGCCCTTCGTAATAAGTACTTAAAAATTCAAATGAACAAATTAGGAAAAGGAGAAAAAATGAGTTTAAGAAAAGGTTTAACCTTACTTTTGCTCGCAGCGTTTGGTCTTAGTACCGTTGCTCCAGCTCTTGCGATAAATGTAAACCAAGGTGTTATATTTAACACGGTTGCGCAAGATGATGGATTAGCAACTTCAGGTGCTAAACAAGACGTTGTCGCAACTAATATACTTTTTGATTTAAATAATGCTGGGGATATATTCTTAGCTACTGATACTACTGAGTTTACAACAGGATCAACTGTTCTGTTTAATACTGCTGGTATCGCTACTATCGGTGTGGCTGGTTCACTTACTGCTCAAGCGGTAACTTTATTCGTTCCACCAACTGCATGTAAATTCGTTAAGCTTCCTGGTTATACAGATGTAACTACTGCTTCTGCTGCTGACCTTTCTGATACAGCTAGAACAGCTAACGTTACAGTTGCTAACCCAGGTAACCTTCCAAATGGAGCAGGTAGCTCAAGCCATGTGTTCGCACAAGTTCTTGATGCAGTTCCTTCTGGTCTTACTAACAACGCTACAGTAGGTACTTTCACGAATGGCGGAGTTTTAGCTCTTCATGCATTTACTGATGCTGAGTCTGCTACTCAGAACTCTGCTTTAGTTAGAGTTACTTTAACTAATATCGGTTTAGCTTGTAGCGCTGATTCAGCTGCTGCTATCACTGGTGATGTTAACGTTACTGTAGTTCAACCTAACCAAGGTTCACACGTTCCAGCTCTACCTAACTTAACTTCTTTATCTACATTTAAAGTAGCTGAGTTTGGTAATAACGTAGGTAAACTTCAAGCTCTTATCGCTGGTACTACTTTAGGTAATACTGCTGGTGTAGCTGAAGATACTCAACCTAATTCTTTAATCTCTAACACAGCTCTTCAAGCCGTAACTACTGTTAACTTCGGTCCTACTGAAGCTACTGGTATCATCGGCAGTTCAGCGTACTTAGATATAGACGCTATTCTTATCAGAGCAGCTGAAACACCTAACTCTACTTCTGTTAATAACGTTTTCTACCAGACACCTTTCGCTACGGCTAAATTCGTGACTGCTAAAAACTTAAACGCAGATGCTACTGAGCTTACTGATGCTAATTTATCTAGTAGTGCTTTATTCGCTAACACGTCTAACGCTCTTATTACTGTAGATATTGAGATCTCTTCTTTCGCAGGCGGAACTTCATCAGCTACTTTGGCTGTGACTAATGCTTACGTAGGTATAGATGGTCCAGATACTCTGACTAATAACGGTACAGCTACTGTTAATGGTTTCTTAGGAGCTGCGGCTATCCCTGTTACTAATAACGGTACAGCTACTATTTCTGCTACTACTGATGCCGCTATTATCACGGTTGACCCAGCAAATGGTGCTGGTAATCATATTGTTGATGGTATCGCTCTTGATGGTGGATTATTAACTACTGGTCTTGGCTTCGTAGAAGCTACTACTGTAGGTCCTTTAAACAGTGGTACTCTTGCTGCTGATGTAACTCCATCTGCAATTACACCAGCTTTCACTTCGGTAAATACTGATAGAGGTTTCTTATTCCCAGGCGTTTTAGTAGACGATACTCTTAACGTAGCTGGTGGTGCTTCGTCATTCACTATTACTGATGTAGCATCTAAGACAGCTACTGTTACTACTTTCACTACATCTAACACTACGAACATTAACACTTCAGATATCTACAGAAACGCAAGAACAGTATTTACTAACCTGCTTCCAGCTGTAGCTTCTACTGCTGGTGTTCAGTACCATATTATAAGTGGTGATGATACTATTGCTAATAACCGTACTACTAAAGTTTCTCAGAATTTAGGTATTACTGACTTATCTGAAGAAACTGCTTACACTAAAGGTGCTCAAGTTGGTAACAACAACAACACTCACGCTGATAACGTAATTCTAGCTTCTAAGCTAACTAGCGCTGGTACTGGTAAGAAATTTACAGTTCAGATCCTTCCATTTACTAATAAGTTCGATGGTATTAGAGATGTAATTTCTGTAAGACCTAAAGGTACTATCACTTTAAGCTCAGCTGCTTTAACTGAAGGTGTAAAACTTACAGCTAAAGTTTCTGGTAATAACTTAAATGGTATTACTACTTTAACTCTTGCTAGTATAATCCCTGCTGGATCAGTAACTTCTGCTATCACTAGTAGAATTCTTCCAGTAAACGGTGCTCAGACTGCTTTACTTTCTTATCAGACTGGTAATCCAGCGTTAGCTAGAGCTACTGTAGCTCCTTCTTCTGTAACTGGTGCTTCTTCTATCACTGATGAATTATCAGATATAGTAGGTGCTGGTAAGACACTAGATACCACAGTTCCTCCATTATTCGCTGGTGGTTTAGCTGGTAACACTTTAACTGGTACTGCTGCTAGAGGTCCTAGAGCAATTGTTCAACCTAAAGCTAGAGCTTTAGCAATTGAAGAAGCTGCTAATGGCGACTTTAAAGCGATCACTGATTT
>JAGWWP010000069.1 GCA_018970325.1 Cyanobacteria bacterium REEB446
AGCGGAACTCCATTTTCTACGTTTTCGTCGTCCTTAATTGGAAACTTGAAGAAACTCTGGTTCGATTAAACCGAAGTCACCATCTTCTCTTTGGTAAACACAAGCGATCTTGTTAGAAAATATATTTAAGAACATATAGAAATTATGACCACAGTCTTTCAGCTTGCCTACAGCATCCTGAGGATCTAAAGGCTCCATTTTAAATCTCTTAGTCTTAATTATTTTAGGTTCATTATATGACTTCACTTCTTCTGCGAAGTCCTCTGGGACAGCCATATCTGCTTCTTCGATATTAATTAAATACTCTTCATCATAACCGAAAGCCTTAATACTCTTACCACGCTGAATGCTGTTATAGATACGAGTCTTAAACTTTCTCATCTGCTTTTCGATCTTGTCTACGACAGTATCTATCGCGGCGTATACAGTATCCTCTGTGGAATGACATCTAATGACGTGGCCACCTTTAAGGTTAATCGTTACTTCTGCTTTTTGATTATTATTTTTATGATTTTTTATAACACCTAGAACTACTTTGATCTGGTGATTCTGGATTAAGCTATCAAAGTGCTTATGCACTCTATCTATTTTAGTTTCTGCATATTCCTTCAAAGAAGGAGTCATATCTATATTACTAGATTCTATTAAAGTTGCTGATATAGTACTCATGCAATAATTATAACATTTAGCTCTTATGGGACTCTTGAACTTGTTAATTTGTCAGCAGTTCCCTTATCCAAAAACAGCCGCCGCCGATGTTTTCACACCCTAAAACACTAAATTTACTTTACACTCTAGGAGACCTTTCTGGCATAGGTCCAGAAATTTTTTTTAAATTTACACGAGACCTAGAGCGCATTTCTGAGCAAGAATGGCAGTTTAATAAAAATGTAAAAATCATCCTTGCAGATGATCTAAGCAAAGTAAAAAAAAATACAGCTCTTTTAAAAATGGGAGAAGCCTCTAGCATATCTGGTGAACACAGCTACCAGACTTTAGTTAAAGCTCACAGCCTTTGCCGAAGTGGTCTTGCTGATTATCTTATTACAGGCCCAGTATCTAAAGAATCCTTATCTTTAGCGAAGCATCACTACAGCGGGCAGACAGAGCTTCTGGCTAAATTAAACAAGCTCACAGCCTCTGATGTTGAGATGTTGTTTATAGCCCAAGATGGGCGTGTAGCTGAACGAACAAGTTCAAGGCTGAGGAGGAGGAATGACCGCAGTGCACTAGGTGTGCATGAGGATCATGAGGACGACGAAAACGCCGAAATGGGAGTTCCGCTACACGCCCAAGATTTTAGGATTATATTAGCCACTAGACACATACCCTTAAACGAAGTATCTAAAGAGCTTCAGCAGAATTTCCATAAAGTTATCAAGCATTCAATAGAGCTCCTAGACATAGTTTTTAATATTAAATCTCCCAGCATCGGCATAGCTGGCCTTAACCCCCATGCTGGAGAAAATGGTTTAATCGGTGATGAAGAATCCACTTGGATGAATGAAGTAATAAAATCATTCAGGAGCTTACACCCTGAAATCAATCTCACTGATACTCTTCCAGCTGATAGCATACTAGCTCAGGCTGCTAGAGCTTTTTTAAAAGGCGAATCAGTAGCTCACGACCTTTACATTTCCGCTTATCACGACCAGTGCCTACCGCTTATTAAAGGAATCGCAGGCTATAACGCTATTAATATGACCTACGGCTTGCCCTACATCAGGGTTAGCGTAGATCACGGCTGTGCTTTCGATATAGCAGGTAAAGGTATCGCAGATCATTCAGCATTACTAGCTTGTACTAATTTCTGTATTCAGCAGTCACTAAAAAATAATCTTGATATTTATCAAAAATAATCAGGATACTTAATAAAAATCATCATGATATTTGAAATTTCAGACAAAAGCTCACTTTTTGGGTAAAATAAGCATAGTCTATATTTAGGAGAGCAACTAACAATTAATTCAACAAATTTTAAAGGTAACAACCCATTTGGCTTTAGAGGCAATAAAAGACCTAAAGTCTATGTCCCTCTCAATGAGTACATTAGGGCAAGAACACTTCGGGTTATAGATGCAGATGGCACTAACCTAGGTGAACTGACGAAGGAAGAAGCTTTAAGAAAAGCCCAAGACCAAGATTTAGACTTGTTTGTAGTTTCTGATCAGTCAGAAGTTCCAGTAGCTAGAATTTTAGATTACGGTAAGTATAAATTCGAACAGAGTAAAAAAGAGAAAGGCCAGAAGAAAAAGCAAGGCGGCAATGAATTTAAAGAAGTTAAAATTCGTTATAACATTGATATCGGCGACTATAACACTAGGCTTAATCAAGCTAAAAAATTCTTAGAGAAAGGTAAACGAGTAAAACTCAATCTCACACTCAGAGGTAGAGAAATGCAACATAAAGATTTAGCTGTAGATTTAGCTAAGAGATTCGTTACTGATTTAGCGAATGAAGGTCATGCAGAAGGTGAAGTCGGTAAGATGACCGGTAAATCTATGATAATATTTATAATTCCTGGTAGTGATAAACCGAAGGTAAAAAAACTCGATACTGAGAAATTAGATCATGCTGAGAACGATTCTGAGAGCTAAAATTCATAGAGCGAAGGTTACACTGTGTGATCTTAACTATGAAGGCAGCATTACTATAGATAGAGATCTGCTTAAAAGAGCTGATATAAAAGAGTTTGAACAAGTTCAAGTCTTGAATATAAGTAATGGAAATAGAATTATCACTTATGCGATAGAAGGTGATTCTGGCGTTATCGGTATTAATGGTGCAGCTGCAAGGCTTTTCCAGAAAGACGATCTTGTGATCATCTGCTCTTACGCGCAGGCATCTGAAGAAGAGATAGAATCTTTTGAGCCTAAAATTTTATTAGTAGATGAAAATAATCGAATTAAATCTAAGAATTTAGCCTTAACTTAAGTTCTTGTGATATATTTTTTAGTGTCATTCGGACGGTTAGCTCAGTTGGTAGAGCACTTGCTCGACACGCAAGTGGTCACTGGTTCAAGTCCAGTACCGTCCACCATTTTTATATTTGCACCGATCAAATTGTCAACTACCTTGAAAAGGTAGTTGTGCCAATCTATACCAAGTCGCTCTTGCCTTACCAAAACGCTGAATTCGACGAAGTTCCACCAATTCCCGAAGCCTTACCTTGAGAGTGTTTTGGTTTGCGTTGGTCAGTTTAACAATCTCAGCAATCGTCAAGCGTTCATGAAGGGTCAATAATTTTAAAATCTCCACTGATAATGAAGGCAATGCATCATCAGCAACAGAAGCTTGGTGTTCCTTATCCAACCTTTGTTGAAGCCGATCTTTTTGTTTTTTTAAGCAACGCAGAAAGAACCCCAACCAAGGCTCCCAATCTACTTGGGTTGATTTGAGAGTCAGTTGCGTGCGGCGTAACGCCTTGTAATATAAATCTTTATTTTCTTCAATCACATGTTCCAAAGATGCATAAGGCACATACGCATAGCCCGCTCGCAATAACAGCAGCGTAGTTAAGATACGAGATAAGCGACCATTGCCATCTTGAAAAGGGTGAATAGCTAGAAAACGCACGACAAACACTGCCACGAGTAATAAAGGATGAAAACTCTCTTCCTGAACGGCCTTGCTGAGCCAATGCACTAATGCTTCCATTTCACGCGGGGTATCAAAGGGCGTAGTCGTGTCAAAAACAATGCCAACTTGAACGCCTTGTGCGTCTTTGGCAACGACGTGATTGGCGAGTGTTTTATAACGCCCGCGGTGACGTTCATCTTTTGGGCTGTGTTTCAACAAAAGCTGATGCAATTGCTTTATATGGTTTTCAGTTGGGCGAAGCTCTGCATGTGCTTGAAATACCAGATCCATCGCTTCGGCATAACCCACCACTTCTTGTTCATCTCTACTTTTAAAGCTGCTTATCTGTAAGTTAGAAAGTAATGTCTCTACTTGAAAATCTGTTAAGGTGACCCCTTCAATACGGGTAGATGAACCAATGCTTTCAATAGTGGCCGTATGTTTCAATGCATTCAAACGCTCTGGAGATAAAGCTTTCAAAGCATCCCAACGCCCTTTAAATTCATCGATTTCAGCAATTAATTTGACAATATCCGAAGATAAAGAAAACGTGAGTTCATTCATGAAAAACATACCCAATGCGATACCCGATTATATCCGATTCTACCCGATATTCATGAAATAGACAAGCAACTTTTGGACTTTCTATAGTGGCCTGAAGAAATAGGGCCAAGAAAGTGATAAAAGAGAAGGGTAAGGTAAGAGAGGAGAGAGTACCATGCCCCGAGGCAAGCCATATAGTTCAGAGTTCAAAGCGAAAGTAGTGATAGAGTCTTTGCGAGA
>JAGWWP010000037.1 GCA_018970325.1 Cyanobacteria bacterium REEB446
TTAAAAACCCTAGCAAAATCGAGGATATTAACTTAGAAGATTTGCAAGCCTTATTTGCAGCTGACAGTGAATTAGAAGCAATCACAGAACTAGAAGAAATACAGCCTGAACCAGAAGCAGTCACAGAGCATCCAGACAATCAATTTATTTTTGAAAGTGCAGTGGACGCACAAAGTCAACAAAATTCAAGTGAAGCTTTCTCTGCTGATGCTCTGCAATTGACGAACGAACCAGATTCAGCTTTCAACCAAAAACATATTAATGATTCTACAGGCGAACACATCGACCTTGAGACCCTAGATACTGAATTGGAATCGGTTTTAGGCGAAGAGGTTAATCACGTTAAGATAGAAGCAGAAGGTCTTAGTCATATCGAAATAGAGCCGACTGAAGATCTTAGTAAAACTGAAAACTCTAGCGAGATTAAAAACGATACAGAAATTAAAGACCATAATGAAATTAAAAACCCTAGCAAAATCGAGGATATTAACTTAGAAGATTTGCAAGCCTTATTTGCAGCTGATAGTGAAGAAACTGTAGATGAGGAAACGAATGCAGACCTTGATTTCATCCTAGATCAACTTAAAGAAAATACACCAATTGATCTAGAAAATGATGGGTCTAATGAGAGTAAAGTAATAGAGGAGACTGATGAATTAGATAAAATCATGGACAAATCAGATTTAGATAGAATAGATTTAAATTTCGACCTTGAGTCACCGAATGAAGAAGATTTGGAGGCATTGGAAGAGAGCATGGACGCCCTATTGACAGAAGTTGAGGGCGAAGACACGGACGAGCTCGAAGCTTTACTTGGTGCAAGCAGTATTAAGTTTAACTTCTCAGAAGAAGATGATGAAGATGAGCTGCCAGAAATTGTCATTGACGAACTTGCAGAAGATAATGAAGATGACAAAGAACTACCAGAGATTATCATTGACGAGATTGAAGAGGATGACGATGAAGTAATAACAAGTATCGCAGATGACGAGGAAATAGATTTCAGCGAAAATCCTAAAAAAGATCCAGTCTTTGAAGAATTTGACGAAGCTTACGATGATGACTACAGTGAAGGCAGCGATCCTCGCTTTCCAGATTACTAAAAGCAAATCTTTAGGAAAAACTATATAATTAATCTTATGAGTACATTAAATGTTACTGTAAGAGCCGAGTACACACCTAACCCCAATAGTTTAAAATTCATATGCAGTGAAGCCCTTTATCCATACGGAGGGTCACTTTCATACAGCTCTCTAGCAGCAGCGGAAGCGGCTGAGAACCCAGTAGCGATAAGATTATTTAAAATAGAAGGCTTGAATAAAATATTTATCATGTCAAATTTCGTCACGATTGATAAAGAAGATCATATTAATTGGAAAGATATTCACCTAGAAGTAAAAGAAGCTATTAAAGATAATTTATTCTCTTTTAAAAAATGGGCTGAAGAAAATGCTCCAGCCATCCCAGAAAGCGATGGTAGTGAAGGCGGTCTTAGATTAGAGATAGAAAGAGTGCTTGATAAAATCAGACCTTCTCTAATGGCTGACGGTGGAAATATTGAGCTTGTAGATATAATCGGCACGGATGCAAGATTAAGGATGGTAGGAGCCTGTGGAACCTGCCCAAGTTCACTCATGACGATGAAGATGGGAGTGGAGAGAGCTTTGCTTTCTGAGTTACCTGGTAAGGTTGAAACGGTTACGCAGGTTTTTTAGGAAAATATTTTTTAACTTCAACTCAATAACTGGTATTCGTAGAAAAGATCAAATAATTGATTCCTGATTTTCCGAAGCTCTCTGTCAGTACGTTCCCCAAGTGTAAATAAAGAACAGTGCGAATTATCTTTTTCTAAGGCTGTATCTAAAACAATTAATTGCCTTTCTCGATATTCATCTGTAAGAGAGCGGACTTGAATGCATTTAATTTTCGCAAAAGCGGCTGACTGTTCTTGACCTCGTCTCTCAGTAGTTCGCATTGATCTATTAACTGCATTATCTCTCATGATGTTGAAATTTACATAATTCTCTCTATGACAACTAAGTCCCCTGCTACGAAGGTCACTAATTGACATTGAGCTATCAAGAAATCTTGAGTTATCATCAATATCTGCAGGACTAGAATAAGTCCTCAACAAAACCTCATTATTATCAACCACTGCAGGGGAAAATTCTGACTGTTTTATCGTTTCATCTTCGAGAGTGCGCATTGAAACCCCATAAGCAAGATTACAAGTAATTGTAAATCAAATTCTATATTACTAAATTCCTTATCGTCCTCCCCGAACTCTTTATCTTTAATTTTGGCATAATAAGAATAAATACCAGAACCATAAAAACCTATATCGAATCTAGCTTCTGGCAAATTCCACCAAAAATTTATCTCACCATCATTCATCAAAGAAACTATGGGCTGCTTAATCTCATCAAGAATGTGCCTGTCTTTTAATAAATATATAAAGTCCTCTGCTTCTTGAATCGCTTTAGCTGTAGGTGCTTTAGCACATTCACCATCCCAGGCATCGTCCAAAACAGCAAAAGAGCGAACTTTTTCAATTAATAATTGCCCACTATCTCGAAGAATAGTACTCCAAGGGAAATTTCCTGGTTTATTAAATACCACTTGTTGAGTATTAACGTTAAGCCTTGAGAGCTTTCTAACCACACATTGCTTATAATCAGATGTTTCAACAGCAAATCCTTGCACGGATGAAGTCCCAGAACTCCAAGCAATTTCTAGCAGAGCAGCAGGCTTCATCGTCTCAGGCATATTCGTGATAGATGCTAAATTCACAAGCTCTCCTATTTATCAATTTAAATCAACTAACATTAATTTCTTTGATACTTCTGTAACAAGCATTAATGACAAAAGCTTTTTATTATTATCATGCATATCATCAAGAAACCTCAAAACAGTTTCATAATTTAGCCATTCACACATATTAGTTAAGAGCATATTATGATCTATTAAGATTGTTGTATTCTCAAGATTTCTGATATTCATTGTTCCAGAGCTAACATTTAATTGATTTAAATATTCTAATGGTCTTCCATCATAAGATATTTTTTCAAACCAACCAGAATTAGAATGCCAGCGATAACCACTATCGAAGGACTTTCTGTTCACATAATTATTATCTCTAAAAAGAGTACTGAGCTGATAATCCTCTTCCTCTTTATTTCTTTTTATAAATGCATCTATGTATCTCAAAGAAAGCGATTCAACTAAAGGAGATGGACCATGAGTAGAATCTTGAAAAATTTCCTCAAGAAGAACAGAAACTATCCGAATAAATCCTTTCCATCTTTGATAATCAAGACAACGAAGACTTAAACCAGAAGGCAATACCGCAAGAGTCCATTCAGGATTACCATCTTCTTTAAATCTCTTTAATTCAAAACCAAAATCATCTTCATAAGAAGGTGACACATCTTCAGCCTGAAATTGAATAGCCCTTACTTTTAGTTCCTCTACCTTAGGAAGAAAAGCTTGCAATTCTTGATTATCTCTAATTCCGCGTATTAGCTCTTCTCTTCGAGATTTTTCCAAAGATGAAACAAAGCCCAAATTAAAACTAGCTTCCAATATAGAATGAGCTCTATTAATAGGTTCAAACATAAATAACCATACAACAACTAAAAATAATTCTAACCCAAAGTTACAGACTAGGTAATATAATCCCTAAATCACCAATAAAATCACACCCAAAATAATTCGATAAATCACAAATAAAGTAAAAGTATTCTTACTTAAAAACTTAATTAAAAAATCTATAGAAATTAAACCAGCAAGAAAGCTAGTAAAGAAGCCTACGGCGAAATATAGCCCTTCACTCATCAGATTAAAAGTAGCACCCGGAGCGGTATAGATTTCAAACAAATCTTTAGTCGCAAGTAAACCAGCACCCGCAATGGCTGGGCTACCCAATAAAAAAGCGAAACGCACAGCTGCAGCACGATTTAACCCAAGACCCAGTCCAGCCAAAGAACAAATCCCAGAGCGAGACACTCCAGGAAATAAAGCTAAACTTTGAGCTAAGCCAATTAACACAGTATCTTTAAATGACATGTCAGAGATTTCTTTTTTTTGAGGAAAAACTTTATCAGCGATAAAAAGTAATACCGCCACAATAAATAAAGTAAAAGCTATAAATTTCGTAGAACGCAGTAATAATGAATGTTCAAAGAATGGCTTGCAAGTAAAACCAATAATCACCACAGGTAAAGTAGCCACAATAATAGAAAGTAATAATTTTCGCTGTGATTTATCCAAAACTAAGTTCAGAATATCTTTTCTAAAGTAAATTAAAATCGCAAATAAAGTTCCCAAGTGTAAAAAAGCATCAACGTTAAGCCCAGGATCTTGCCAGTGAAGCAGCTTTGGGAAAAGAATTAAATGAGCGGAACTGCTAATCGGCAGCATTTCAGTTACACCCTGAACTAAGCCGAGAATAAAGATCTGGAAAATATCCATAAATAAAATATTAATCTGAAAAGCTGTATTTAGAGGTATATTCAGAAAAATTTTAATAATAAAGTACTACTCACGAGCTTTAAGCAATAAATAAATCTGGGCGATATTTTTTAGTCATCTTTAAAGCCTCTTCAATTCTCCAGAAAAGAATTTTCTTATGATCACCAGACTGTAAGACCTCTGGAACAGCCTTTCCATCGAAATCTTTAGGGCGAGTGTAATGTGGATACTCTAAAAGACGTAAAGCTCGAAAGCTTTCTAGAGATTTAATATCATAATCCAAAAGCAAATCCTGAAGGCGTTTCAGCTCAGCTTTAGTAAGATCATAATCATTTAGATGGAAAAGCTCTTGAGCCGTGCTAAAGCTATCAGCAGCATGGCTTTCAGCAGAACCTAAAACATTAGGTACTAAACGAGAAACAGAGTCTATCACTGCCATAGCAGCAAGCTCACCACCAGTTAAAATAAAATCTCCTAAAGAAATAACCTTAGTCGCTAAAGAATAAATTCTCTCATCGAAACCCTCATAATGACCGCAAAGCATGATGATTTGTTTTTTCTGCGCTAGCTCTGAAACGAGCTGTTGATTTAAGACCTCACCTCGTGGTGAAAAGATTACCACCTCTAGGGCGTGTAGCTGAACTCCAATTTCTGCGTTTTCGTCGTCCTCATGATCCTCAGACGATATCACAGATTCAAGGCAGTCATAAAATGGCTGCGGCGAAAGCAGCATCCCAGCACCGCCGCCATAAGGCGTATCATCAACTTTTTTATGTTTATTAAGAGAGAAGTCTCTAGGATTATGTACGAGAACCTCGCAGACTTTAGATTTCTGGGCATTCGCCAAAATACTAGTGTTACAGTAAGACTGAATTGATTCTGGAAATAGGGTTAAGACATCAAAGCGCATTAAAAACTTCCCCATTACACATAAAACAGCTTAGGATTTATAAATTCCTTATCTTTAGTATTAGCCAAAAGATATCCAGCTGCTTCCAAATAATTGTTAACGACCTTATGCGGTATAGCGTAAAAATCCGCAGGATCATCAACGACAGTCTGATTATTAAGCACTGTCAGCAATTGAATTTCAGACTTATGAGCTTCTATCATTGGAACACCGTTACAGCAATCATAAGGCACTACCAAATTAGATAAATCAGCCACCCTAATATCATCCTCTTTAGGATTTAAATCCCAATCAGCTGGATTTACATATTCAGACTGAAGCAGTTTATAAGAGTGTCTCAAGGGAATAATCCTCGGCGAAAACTGAAGACACTTAAACACTGATGGCAGAAAGGTGTGTGCAAGCTGCTCAGCTGCTACCCGTGGGTGAACTACCCCTTCATGCTGAATAGGATAATCGAAGACTGGTGCATGGGCAGAAGGAATTAGAAACTGCTTAGAGACCATATGTGAGATTTTCGCTTCTATAGAACCGATAGGATCTACGCCAGCTCCATCTAAATATTCTTTAGAATTTTCTGAATCTAAGGCTAGAGGTAATTTAACTAATAAAGCTAAAGCTGTCGCCCCAGCTTCTACAGCCTGCTTGCAGGCATTTAGCAGCGGAACTATATTCCCCAGCCCTTCCAAACTAACATTTAGAGGAGTCTCCGTATAAAAAATATTTTCTAGCACATCCAATCCATAAACATTCTCTGCCGCATGGATAGCATTTTCAGTAACTTCTTTCTCTCTTAAAGCCGCTCCAGAGTCCATAATCACTGCTATTTTATGCTTCACGTTCAGGCGCAGGCATATTTGATTAGCGAAAAATCTATCTAAAAGATATCCTTCGAGAATCGTCACATTCTGCGGAATATCAGTAAGTGCCGCAGCATTTATAACATTTGGGTGAGTGATAAGCAGATCTGAGGCTTTCGCTAAAAGCTTAGCTACAGGCGTGCCATCACCAGCATAACCACCAATTTTCGCCCCAATTCCAGTAGGAATAATTAATGCATTGATATTTCTATAAAGTTTCTTAACCGACATTTAACTTATTTATTATAGAGAATATTAATGGGTAAAGGCTAATTAACATGGGTTTTGATTTTTTATCCTGCTTTGGAAACACAACAACAAACTGTGAGATAAACTTGGGTACTCTTAAGGTACCTGAGATTAAAGTTGATACTGATGATATCAAAGATACTTTTCAGTCATCTTCCGGAGCTGAACTGACTCCTACTCCCCCAGCCGCAAATTCTACAATAGTAAAGCCGAAACAGCCAGAAACTTCCACAACACCGATTACTGATACTTTTCAACTTAACTCAAATAATCAAAATCCCTCAAATATATTCACTCAACCATCTACTATTGACTGGAGTAAAGCTACTTGGGAAGTGTCTGATATATCAATAGATGCATTTAAACCTGATAATAATTATAGTGCAAAGTTTATAGAGGGTAATGCTGTTTTGAAGGATGATACCGCTTTGAAACTAGCTTTTACTACAAGCACAAGTTTCACAGATATTTTTAGCCCTAGTAAATTTGAAGGCTATGTAGTTGATGATAGTAAATGGTCATACAATGAGTTGAAAGACTTCGAGAAAAAATTGACTGATCTTGAGACTAAAGGTCAGTTAACACCTGAACAGAAAAAAGGATTAGAGTCACTAAGAAAAGAATGCTCTCAAATAGAAACCATCGTAAATAGGAATATGGAATCAGGCTTAAATATTGAGCCAAACAGCATTATAGATTTAAGACTAAAGAATGGGGGAGAAAAATTCTATCAGGATCTAACTAAATTATCAAACACCGTTAAAGAGCAAGAAGCTAAAAATTCAGCAGTTAAAATAGCCTCTGAAAATATTTTCATTAGAGACACGCTCGCTAAGGAAAACAAATCAGAGACAAGAATTAACGAACTTGCAGATAAACTAATCAAGAATAATTATTCCAGTAAAGAAGCAAAACAAAAAGATCTAGACGAATTTATGAAACTCTACACTGAGCTAGACAAAGCAGAGAAGTTAGAACTGAAGGATAGTGGTATTTTTGAGAAAATTATGAATAAAGCGGAGATTCAAACTGCTATCAAAAACAGTATTGATGAATCTCAAAAAAACTTCCTTGATCGCTACAAGGAACTAAAAGAACTAGAAACAAGTGGCAAGATTTCACCTACAGAAAAAGAAATTTTACGCAAAATGGAAGAACAAAAAGACACCATCCTCGCGTTGCAAAAAAGAATTAAAGATAATCCAGAAGAAGCTTATAAATATTATCAAGAACTAATGTTCGCTTATGCTGACGCTGGTGACTATAAAAAAGCAGCTGACATGGTAAATGGTAAAGTTACCGCTATTGATACGGCAGACATCCAAGAAAAAATAGCCCAAACGGAAACAGAAAAAAAAGCGGCAAAGGTTTATACGAATGTACTTGTATCAGATTCGGTTTTACGTAAAAGAAATAAAGTAGATAATAATGAATTAAATAGCCGGATAAAACTCCCAAGGCAGTCTAGATAAGTTTCAGCAGGAATATAAACTAAGTAATGATGTCACTACTGGCATCAAAAGCGAAATGCGTGAACTTTATACCGATGAAAGTACTTATACTAAATATTATGATAATTCTTCAAGCAATTATTCCTCAAGCTCCAACGAAAGTACACAATTGCGCGCTGGAAGTGCTGAATTCAATTTACTATCTCAAGCAGAAAAAGACGCACGAGGTGGTACTCTAAATACAAAAATCGCAGAAAAAGATGCAATAGAAAGACTAGTCAAAGATTTAGGAATTCCTCCAGAGATTGCGAGGGCTATAGTAACGAATAACACCTCATTACTAAAAGAAAAATCCCTAGATGTGTCACTTGCAACAGCTTCCCTATATTTAAAATTAGCTGGTATAAATGCCACAAACCCAAACAGCGATACAAAATATATAAATAATTTTATAGGCTTATCTATAAGTTAAAAAAATAACCTATCTCTATAGCCAACTGTAAAAAGCTAAGCAAAAAACTTAGCTTCTTTAATCTTAAACAGATCCACAAAGAAAAACAGCAAAGTTTTAGTCACAAACAGCGAACTAAACAAACTAATCAAAACACCAAGAAGCAGTGTCACGGCAAAGCCTTTCACTATCCCCGTTCCAAATATAATCAACACTAAACTAACGATAGAAGTATTCATATTACTATCAAAAATACTGCTATAAGCCTTATCAAAACCATCTCTCATCCCAATAAGAACAGACTTGCCAGTCGCCATCTCTTCTTTCGCGCGTTCGAAAATTAATATATTAGCGTCGACAGCCATACCGATACTTAAAATAAAACCAGCCACCCCAGCAAGAGTTAAGGTTACCGTATCTTTAAACACGGCAAGAGTGAGAAATACATAAATAAACAGAGCTAAACTAGCTACTGCACCTGAAAATCTATACATAGAGATCATGAAAATAACGACTAAAGCGAAGCCTAAAACTCCAGCCCAAAGGCTCTTATTAATTGACTCTTGCCCCAAAGTAGCACTAATAGAACGTTCTGTAAGAATTTTAACAGGTACTGGTAAGGCACCAGCGTTTAGCTGCACAGCTAGATCCTGAGCATCTTCTACCGAAAAATCACCCGAAATCTGCCCAGAACCCCCAGAGATAACACTTTTTACAGTAGGTGCAGAAATTAAATTCCCATCTAAAAAGATCGCAAGCGGCTTACCTATTAACTTAGCTGTAAGCTCAGAAAATTTTCTAGCTGAATCTGGTTTTAAATCAAAATTAACAGCCCAGCCCATGCCACCATCAGACATAGCCTGTGCTTTTTTAAAATCAGCCCCAGTAATACCAGTAGAGACCCATTCTCCCTTTTCATTCATTTGAGCAAATTCAAGAAAAGCAGTAGTAAGTAATCTTCTTTTTACTGCTTGCGGATTAGCTCCTGGAACTTCTACTAAAACTCTATCCTTTCCAACCTGCTGTACAACAGCTTCTGTAGTACCTGAAGCATTAACCCTATTTTCAAAAACTTTCACCAAACCAGCCATAGTCTCTGGATTGATTATCGGTACAGCCTCTGAGGGCAGTGCCTTAAACTCAAACTGCGAACCACCGATTAAATCCAAACCCAGTTTTATATTACTGTAAACATTGAAATTAGCAATCGATAGAAATGGCTTTCGGGGAGACTCTAGAGGAGCATTAACAGGCTGATTCTGAGGTCCCAGCTTTGCAGCAGGCTGATTAATTAACTGAAAACTAAAGACCGAAAATAGCGCCCAAAGCATCAGTACACCTATAAACATAAGCCTAAAATTACGTTTTACAAATTCCATGCTCTAGTTAATTTAGCATGGGATCTAAAAACTTACTTTTAAATACAGAATAATTTTTAGATTCGTAGGTTTCCTTAACTTTCGCAAATATTTGATTTAGGTTACCAATATCCTTGGGGTAAAATGCCACCATAGTCGAGCCAGAACCAGCGAGTAAAACCTTATTCGCTCCAAATTTAGAATACAAAGTATCTTTAATTTGTGTTAACAATGGATAATCCTCTATAATAGCCTCCTCGAAGCTATTATAAACATCTTCAATGACATCATCTTTTTGAACAGATGCCAAAGGTCCTTGTCGATTAAAAACTAAACCTGTTATTTTCTTTAAGCGCTTTTTCTCAGCGAACCTATCAACTGCCCTATAAGCATCAGAAGTAACTATCCCAAAATCAGGCTTCACCATGATTAAATTTGAAATCCCATTATAATTAATATTTGACTTCTTATCTTTAAAGTCATCTCCAATCCCTTCAGCATAAACACGAGTCTGAAGCGTTGAATTTAAGCAAAATGGTACATCTGCGCCTATTTTAGCTGCTAACTGAATCAGGACATTTGAGGATAGTCCCCCATTAAAATTTTCATAGAAATATCTATTAATTATTCTTAAAATCGCAGCAGCATCAGCACTTCCGCCAGCTAAGCCAGCTGAAATTGGGATTTTTTTATCTATATAGATGCTTATTTTGATTTTCTGAATTTGCTCTAAAACTTTCGGGTCCAAAGCAGTAAAATAAAGCATCAAAGCTTTATGTACTATATTCTTTTCTCCAAGCTTATCTATTTCAGGCACATTCGATTTAATGATGACTTCATAGCTAATTTCATCGGATTTAGCAACTAGCGACTCAATCTCTACATTTAATTGATCTGCCAAATCAATAGCTTGAAATAAAGTTTTAACATTGTGCAAACCATCTTCACGTGGGTAAAATTTACGATCCAGAACATCAAGATATAAGTTAATCTTAGCTGGAGCTTTTTCTTGGTAAACAGTCTTGATTATCACTTTTATTATTATGGACGTTTTACATTAAAAAGCAAACATAAGATATGAATAATCACAATAAAATCATACTTTAAGGCTAGCATTCAGAGATCAGTGCAGAACGTGCAGTTTTGAAACTGAGAAGGACGACGTAAAAGCAAAAATGGAGTTACAGCGGTCTATTTCAAGTAAAGATAGAAATGTGAGGAAAAAAATCTAAAGAACTAAAGATTTTTTTTAAACAAACTGAAAACTGAATAATACCTGAACCTCATTAATGAACACTCCACTAACAAGAACTGAGTTTTAATTGAAAACTTGTTAGTTTCACAGTGATCGACCATAGGACTGGTGTCCTACTCCTTAAAAGGAGGTGATCCAGCCACACCTTCCGGTACGGCTACCTTGTTACGACTTCACCCCAGTCAATGGCACCACCTTAGGCGGCTTCCTCCCAAAAAGGGTTGGAGCACCGACTTCGGGTGTTACAATCTTCCGTGGTGTGACGGGCGGTGTGTACAAGACCCGGGAACACATTCAACGCAGCATGCTGATCTGCGTTTACTAGCGATTCCGACTTCATGCAGGCGAGTTGCAGCCTGCAATCCGAACTGAGACCATTTTTGAGAGATTAGCATCTTATCACTAAGTAGCGACTCGTTGTAATGGCCATTGTAACACGTGTGTAGCCCAGGCCATAAGGGCCATGATGACTTGACGTCGTCCACACCTTCCTCCGGTTTAACACCGGCAGTCTTGCTAGAGTGCCCAACTAAATGATGGCAACTAACAACGTGGGTTGCGCTCGTTGCGGGACTTAACCCAACATCTCACGACACGAGCTGACGACAGCCGTGCAGCACCTGTCTTGTAGCTCCCGAAGGCACTCGAATGTCTCCATTCGATTCTACAGATGTCAAGACCTGGTAAGGTTTTTCGCGTTGCATCGAATTAAACCACATGTTCCACCGCTTGTGCGGGTCCCCGTCAATTCCTTTGAGTTTCACACTTGCGTGCATACTTCCCAGGCGGAATACTTAATGCGTTAGCTACGATACCACAGGGGTCGATTCCCATGACATCTAGTATTCATCGTTTACGGCTAGGACTACAGGGGTATCTAATCCCTTTCGCTCCCCTAGCTTTCGTTTCTCAGCGTCAGAAATGTCCCAGTGAGCCGCCTTCGCCTCCGGTGTTCTTTCCAATATCTACGCATTTCACCGCTACACTGGAAATTCCACTCACCCCTAACATTCTCTAGTTCTGTAGTTTCAAAAGCGTGTATGGAGTTGAGCTCCATTATTTCACTTCAGACTTACAAAACCGCCTACAAACTCTTTACGCCCAATAAATCCGGACAACGCTTGCACCTTCCGTATTACCGCGGCTGCTGGCACGGAATTAGCCGGTGCTTCCTTTGAATGTACAATCAAATTTTTCCATTCTGACAGTGGTTTACACCCCACGAGGCGTCATCCCACACACGGTATTGCTGCGTCAGACTTTCGTCCATTGCGCAAAATTCCCCACTGCTGCCTCCCGTAGGAGTATGGGCCGTATCTCAGTCCCATTGTGGCTGGTCATCTTCTCAGACCAGCTATTGATCGTCGCCTTGGTGAGCTATTACCTCACCAACTAGCTAATCAAGCGCAGGCTCCTCCCAGAGCGAAAAAACTTTCAGCTCACGCCATATGGGGTATTAGCCAAAGTTTCCCTTGGTTGTCCCCCACTCTGGGGCAGATTCCTACGTGTTACTCACCCGTCCGCCACTTGAGTATCTCCGAAGAGACCTTTCCGTTCGACTTGCATGTGTAAGGCATACCGTCAGCGTTAGTCCTGAGCCAGGATCAAACTCTCCATGACTTTTGATATAGTAACATACTACGTCTTAAAGTGTCCTGCAAAACTCAATTTTTGGATATTAACGAGATTCTTGTTGGTATTATTCAGTTTTCAGTTTACTTCCTGTTGACTTCGTCTTCAGGAATTACTATCTTAGCAAAAGAACTTAGAACTTGCTGGATCCTTTGCTAAAAAAAGCTTAAGATTCCCCCCCCTCGATAACATGAAAATTCACATAGAGGAAGATGAATTTACTGAACTTTCCTCGTTGTAAAACCCTTCAATCGAGCTACTGGCCAATAAAAGACGTAAAAAGTACCTAGACTTGCAAAAAATATAAGCATTAAAAAGACTGCGTTAAAGGCTGTAAAGATAGTAATTAGAAGAGCCTGCTCACCTATGTTAAATCTAAGGATTGGAACCCTTTGGTAGACCTGTTTTCCAAAAGATAGCACAAGCATAATTGGCGATAATGCAGGTCGACTTTCTGAATTCGAATTATTTACTGGCAAAGAAACCTCTTCTGAAGACAATTTCATATCTTGATTAACGTAATAATCTATTAAGAGAATAGTAAAAAGGGCAAGCATTGCCACTGGCCAAACCAGCCATAATTCAAAATTTATATTAATATCTCCAAAATGATAATTAATATAATTTATCGTCGATGAGCCAGAAATATTAGATAAATCTCTGAGATTTAAAGCATGCCTATGCTTCAAGAAAAAACCTAATGCTAAAGAAAAGAAATACAGAAAATCTTTAACCCTATCTGCAATTCGGTCTAACCATGCTCCCAAAACAGAAAACTGCTGCCGATAGCGAGCGAGCTGCCCATCCATACAATCAACGATAAAAGATAACTGAACCAACAATGCTCCAAGTATCATAGACAAAGGGCTCGCAACAACAAAACAAACAGAAGCTAATACACCAAGAAAAAGAGCAAATAAGGTAATGTGATTAGGACTTATCCAATTTATATCAGCGATATACCTTAAAAGATAATTTGCGACAGGACTAGAAAATATACTTGCCCACCAACCATCTATTTTTTTTATAGCTGCTTTTAACTTAATTTCATCTACCATATAGCTTCAGTATAATCTCAAAGCTTGATTCTTGAAGATGCTGTGCTAGATGAGTTCTAAGTTAACAGTGCCACGAGGAGTTTCAATTTTCCAGAGCAGGCATTTAAAGAAATACTATGAGAAAATTAAACCTAATGCCCGAACCAAAAAAAAACCGTGAAGATTATTTACAGAATAAACCATCAATAGATGCTTCTATTGGTGAACACATTGAAAATCTTAAGGATAATAACAATAACGGCGAGGATGAAATTCCACAAGAGAGCACAGGTACAGTCGATACAACAGATGCAATATACGACCCAACTCCCAAAGACATTACAGAACATCTTGAAGAGATAAGGAATAGACTTTTCCTAGTTCTTGGGCTAGGAGTGTTAATTTTCATTATCTGCTTTAATTATTCAGAATTCTTTATAAGCCTGCTTGAAAAGCAAGCTCCAGAAGGGTCAAGCTTTTTTCAATTAAAACCAGGTGAACTACTCTTTAGTAGTTTTAAAGCCTCTGGCTTTGCAAGCTTAATATTAATTAGCCCAATCATCTGCCAGCAAGTCTTAGCGTTTATAAGATCTGGCCTTAAAGAAAAAGAATATCGAGTCTTAAAAATTATTTTCTTAAGCATACCCTTGCTTTTAGTGTCTGGGATTAGCTTTGCTTATTATTTCATACTGCCTCCTCTTCTAAATTTCCTACTCGGCTTTAATAGCACAGTAATAGAAAGCCGTTATGGGATAGAGCATTTTATAAATCTCTGCTTATCTCTATTAATGATCTCTGGTATTAGTTTTCAAATCCCCATCTTAATAGTAGTTCTTACCTTCTTTAAACTAGTTACGATAAAACAACTTATATCTACCTGGCGTTATGTTACAGTAGGGGCTTTCGTACTTTCGGCATTCCTTACACCCACGCCAGATCCTTTCACTATGTCGATTTTAGCTTTTGCTATTTTAGGGCTTTATTTCTCTACAGTACTCACCGTTAAGGTTTTTAAGATTTAGGTGATAAAAAACAAAATTTTTCATCATGACCTGTCAGACAAAGAAGTTAAGGACAATTTTACAGAGCCAAACACTAAATCAACAAATCCCCTTCCTTAAGCCTAAAACCATTCAAGCAGTCACTGGACTTCATCTCTGCTTTACCACTAGGTTTAAGCTTATCAATCTGTAAAATTCCATCAAAAGTCTGCACCCAGATAAAACCCTCTTTATGATTAACTTTTACGATGGTGCCAGGATCTAGAGACTTAAGCTCTTCATCCGCAACCCCAGTCTCTAAAATAGCGACCTTTTCGCCTCTAAACATAAAGTAAGCCCCAGGCCAAGGATAAGTACCTCTAACCAAATTATGAATATTCTCTGCGGAATTAGGTTTTGAGAATTTGAAAAAAGCTTGTTTAGAATTAGGTGAGCTGAAATGCAGCTCTGGAGAAAAAAAATCTATTAACCCTAAATCCTTAGTCATAAATGGAGCTAATTGCTCAAAAACAGCGAGCTCCGTAAAGCCCTGCTGAACCTTGCCTTTAGAGAATTCTTTGCCTTCATTAAGATTTAACTTTAGAAGAGTGCTTAAAAGTAAATCTGCACCAAAATGCGACATCCTTAAAGTTAATTCCTGAGCGGTTTCATTCTCCAGATACAGCATTTCAGAAGAAAGTAAAATGGGACCAGTGTCTACTCCAGCATCACTGAGCATAGTCGAAACCCCGATCTTCTCCTCTCCATTAATTAGCATCCAATTTATAGGAGCGGGGCCTCTATATTTAGGTAATAAACTTGCATGTAAATTAACGACCCCAAGAGAGCTTAAATTTAAATAATTCTCTTTTAAAATCTGCCCGTAAGCCACTGTGACTAAAGCATCTGGCTTTAAATCACTCAGCGTCTTAAATAAAAACTCATCTAGATTTAATTTCTCGGGCTGAAAAACAGGAATGCCATGCTTTAAAGCTATATCCTTCACTGGCGGGGCTGTTAATATTTGCTTACGTCCTACTGGCTTATCTGGCTGAGTAATTACAGCAAGTACCTCAATATCATTAGAGTTTATAAGCAAATTTAAAGCAGGAACCGCAAATTCTGGAGTACCAAAGAAAACAAGCCTCAACATACTTAATCTATAATAAAGCTGTTACAGCCCTTTATGCTTAATTCATGTGAAAAATCCTTAATCAACCAAAATACACGATCAAGGTCTACTATTTTCAAATTTTCAAAAACCTTAATATACTTAGGTTTAATACTTTCATGCTGCCCTCCAGCAATGGCAGAGAATTTCGTCAAATCTTACAAAGATGATTATCAAGAAATAGTTCCAGAGTTAAGCCTCAAAGCTGAATTATACTCAGAACCAGAAACTCCTAGTGTCAATCTCAAATCTGAATATGTTTTAGACAATATAGCAATAGATGATTTTTTCTATAAAGCTCACATAGAGACTAATTTCTATCCAATCAAACTCGATACTTCTTTTAAAAATCCTATAGAGATTGGGCTAGAAGAAATATTAGAACAATCTATAGCAAATAATATCAATCTTAATATCGCAAGGCTAGACAGTAAAATCGCTAAATGGAAGTTCTGGAAACAGTTCTCTGACAACTTACCTGATTTCACGGTAGGACTTGGTAACAGAAATTTAGATGGAACCTTTTACATTAACTCTAGAGTTCAAGGTGACATTAATGAAAATATCGCAAACACGGCCGTCAGGCTCGATTATCGAGTATTTAATGGTGGAACTACACTATTTTTAACTCTCGCTGAAAAATTCTATAGACAAGCCACAGAATTGCAGGAACAGGAAACTTACAACAAAACACTTTTAGATTCAATACATTTTTACAACAACTTGCTTAGTTCTCAATTGAAACTTGCTACTGGAGCGAAAGCCCTTGAAAGCATGAAAGCTAATTTAGACTTAAGTTCTAAATTTTTCAATGCTGGCACTGGGACTAAATTAGATCAGATGATAGCTGCCGCAGAATTAGCTAAATTTCAAAAAAACCTAATAGACAGTGAAGCAGCGTTCAGGACTTCTGAAATTGATTTAGCTCAACATCTAAGAATAAATTTAGATAGTGCTTTGCAAATTAGAAATGAGAAAATCCGTGTCTTTAATTTAGTCCAAGAAAATTTAAGCATAGAGGAATTTCTTGGGACAGCTTTAAAAAAGAATCCCCAGATTCTAAAAAGCCTAGCCATCAAAGAAGCAGCTTTAAAAGAAGGTCTATCTAAAGTTGGTAATTTACTACCAAAGTTAGACATTTATGCAGACAGAAGTGGGAATGGCGGAGAGCTTAATAACCTCTTCCACACGACTACACTCGCTTTTAATGTAAATGTAAATGTAGGAGAAAATCTAGGCTTAGGTAATTTCAGTGATATAGCTAAAGCTAAATTAGATATAAAAAAAGCTAAACTCGCTCTAGAACAAGAACAGACCAGAATAGAAAAAGAGCTGAGAAAAGCCTATATAAAATTCCAGCAAGCTAAATCTTCCATAGATGTGATTAATAAAGAGCTTGAAGCCTCTGAAGAAGCTCTCAGGTTAGCTAAATTACGTTACAGAAATGGAATCGAAGTTTTCGCTAATTTAATCCAAAAAGAGAGCAGTTATTTCAATGCTCAAAGTAAATATATAGATAGTATAAATGCCTATAACAGTTCCCAAGCGGAAATCGCTTATTTTATGGGAAGCATAAATGTCTCTGACCTACTGAAATTAGTAGATAACCCTCTAAGCTCTGAAACAGGACAAATGTAAGAGAGTACTATGCTTGCACGTTCAGCAACAGTGCCAAGAGATTGTAAATTTACAATACAAGAACGTCTTGAATAATCTTCTCTTGTTCTTTACCCTCATTTTGGGCAAGAGTGTCTAATACTTCACCTAAAGCACTATGCACTGCATACTGGTAATTTAGCTGAGAGTTTCTCTGCTGAGCTGTCGTTAACTGCTCATTAATTACAGCCTGATCCTCACCATAATAACGCTTAGCCATAACGTTACCGATATAACCACCGATAGAACGACCGACCCCGAAACCAACCACAGATCCTAAGGGGCCACCAAGGGCACCACCAGCAATACCTAACATGCCACCGATGCCCTGAGCCCTAAATCTAATCTTATCCATCTGCAATCTAACTTCACCAACTCTACGAGTTAGCTGGAAAATATCCTGGAAGTTCGCCGCCATAATATACTTATGTGCATTATCGTTATTCATGTGCTGAATACGCCAGTTAATAATATTTGGTGCTTCTATCGTCATCGATTTAATTCCTAGATATTTTTAAGTTAAAAAACAAATCTATTAAGATTTCTTGATTAATTCCATTTCTTTTTTGTACTGATCTTTGTCACCCTTAGCGACTTCTAACCAAAACTGCTGATTAATACGAGCAAGACCCATTAACTCACGAGTAGTACCCATCAACTGCCTTGCAGATTCAGAGTCACCGTTCCCGAGTATAGCCTGTTGCATTAATTGCTCAGCGAAAGCGTTATCAGAAGCTGTTTGAGTGACTAACGAGTTAGCCTCAGTCATCCGCTCTGATGCATTAACAAATGGTACTGATGAAAATGTTGCCATTATATTCTCCTTTTTTTTCACGAAAAATCAGACCATTTCATTTCTGGTCTTTTAAAACTTTTTTGGTTACCCTTCTCTTCTGAAGCAGGTATACAAGATGCTGGTTAATGTTTGGTTAATGGAGGAAAATTAATCTAACAATAAGAATTATTTATAAGCTCACCAAGCCCACCAAGCCCAGGAACTATGTACTGAATATCGGTAAGCCCACTTTCTTCATCTAAAAATTCACCGGGAATCGCAGCTTTAGCCTTAGCCGAAGACGCCCCTCTATCCACTCTAAAAGCATAAACAATAAGATCTGGAGCTTCAGCTTTCATCTTTTTAATAAACTCTGGGCTAACAACAAGATGCAGACTAATCAGCTTGCGGGCTTTAGCCTCTCGTTTATAAAAATTAATCGCTTCTAAAAGTGAACTGCCTGTAGCCCCCATCGGATCAGGGAAAAGCACTATAGCATCTTCCACAGAACCACCGACTTTATTACCACTAAAATCCACGCCGATTACTTTCCCCTCAGTGTCAGTTTTACGAGCCATGTACATATGATCTTGCCTCACAAGATCGGGATTAAGAATGAAATTACAAGCATCAAAACATATCTGACTAGGTAAAGAACCCGCTCTTGCGATATTAACAGAAACCAATTTAGTATCTGGGTCTATAACAGTTCCTTCCCACTCCCCCAAAGGACTTAAGGCTGCCATTCGTGTCTTCACTTTCGTTTTTATAGTCGGGAATTCACGTGCGATAACATAACGTACTAACTGATAATACAGTTCTGAAACTATCTGATTAAACTCTGGCTGTTTACATTCTGCCTGAGATAACCACGCTAAGCGTGAGCGGGAATAAACATCATCAACTATATGGAAAGCTTCACCATAATGGTGAAGTAACTCTATAGAAGAATTCAAAGCATGGTGATGAACAAGCACAGGGCTAGTCAATCACAGCTCCTTCAGTACGTAACCAATCTTCAAAAGCGATAATATCAGGGATATACAAATCACCACTATCATCATTAACGATAAAGCCTTTAGTTCTCATACGATCAAAGCTTTTAGAAACCTGTTTAGCGTTAACCTCCGCCATTTTAGAAATCTTTTTAGTACTTAAAAGAGGAACCTTAGTACCTTTTTTAGTAACCACACCCTTCTGCATTACGTCTAAATAAAGTGCAAGTGCTACCCGTGCTTCTTCGCTCAAATCAATTACTGCATTATCAATAGTTTCAGACATTTTGGGACTATGATAGCACAGCAAATAGCTGCTTGCTCAATTTCTTGACGAGACCGCTGCACAACTCCATTTTCTGCGTTTTCGTCGTGATCTCTAAAACATATCCGCTGGGCCAAAGTTAAACATAAAGAATCTCGACTGAGTTAAAGCTTTAACTAAAGGAAAACCAACATCAACTCTTACTCTACCGACAAAAGGCAAGGCAACTCTGACTCCAAAACCTACTGCACAAGCACGGCTGAGCCTTTCTGTAATTTTATTAAAAGTCACCTGACCGCTCGCTAAACCAGCATCCGTAAATACGGCAAAATCAACTTTCCTGAATATCTTAATGTTTTTCAAAGGGGGAACTATATTATAGATAGGTGTTCTCGCTTCTATAGTGGTAAGTGCAATAGTATTACCAAAACCAAGCTGGGAAAGAGTCCTATAACCTCTAACTCCACCTATACCACCTAAGCGATAAAGATCAAAACGTGGAATATTGCCAAATAATTCATGACCCACCCTGGCATTTACAAGTAAGCTACTATCTTTTACAAGAGGGATATAACGTGAAACATTCGCTCTGAGCTTCGTATAAGAAGTGACTTCAGAGAAACCTAAGACTGGTTCAAGGGTAGCATTAAACTTCCAACCATCACGAGGATTAATACGAGAATCTAATTCTTGGTAAGAATAAGAACCCCTGAAATTCCAGAAACTACCTGATATGAGCTGCTGCTGACGAATAAGGCGAGCTGTTTTAAGGGCATTTTTTCTACTGATACCCTCCTCTTCAATCAAGTTTTCAACTAAATTCGGAATATATTTTTTATCATCAATCCCCTTTAAATCAATAACATTAAAACCAGTACTCGCAGATAAATCATGTTCACCCTGTGCTCCATAAAATCTTGACAGCCCTAATCCCGCTCCGTAAGAGAGCTGCTCTGCAAAGTCAACTTGAAAACTATTACCCTGAGTATAATTCGCGTAAGCTTTAAGGGTATTTTCTGTCCTCATAAAATATGGAATAGAGTAATTAGCTGCAATTCTCGTCTGAGTACCCTGCCTGAAGAAATCAGTATCGTTAAACGAAGCATTAGAACCAATACCCGTACCAAAAGTAGCATTGATGTCAAAATTTTGACCATCGCCGTTAATGTTACCTACCTTCACTGAAGCATTTCCAAATACACCAGAACCTGAATTCAGACCACCACCCATACCAAGCTTAGTATTACGGTTTTCTTCTAAAAGAACTTTTAATTTATATTTTTCGCTGCCTTCTACGGCTTCAATTTCTCTTTGAACATTTTTAAAATAACCAGTCCCCTTAATGCGACGGAAATCTTTCATGAATTTCTTTTCGTTATAAGGCTCACCAGGTTTAGTTCTAGCGACCAGCCTTCTTAAATATGTTTCTTTAGTCTTACGATTACCCTCAAAGACAATATCCGAGAGCTCACCTTCTGCGACATAAACACTTAAGATCCCCTCTTGTTCATTCCATTTAACATCTACGACTCTAGCTAGGACAAAGCCCTCAGTCGCATACTTTTCTTCAATTTCACGCAATTTCTGAGAGGTCACTACTACACTCTGAGGTCTTCCTAAAAGATCTTTTAGAATGGCATAGACATCAACGGTTACAGTCTCGGATTCATTACCATAGACGTAAATATCTTTGACCATAGGATTTTCTTTTAGAAAATAACTTACCTCAACTCCATCTTTAACCACTACAGGTAAGGCTTCAATAGAGGATTTCACAAAATAACCAGTCTTATAAAGAGCTTCAAGGTCAGCTACTATATTCTCTCGAACAAAGTCATTACCAGATCTTGATTTTATTAATTCTAATATTTCAGCTTCTGGTATTAAGCGATTACCTTCAATACTTAGCTTAATTATTTTAGGAGTAGCAGTGTGTCCCACACTCAAAGTCTTAATGTTATCAACTGGCAAATCAGTTTCCACAAATTGATCCACATTTTCTAAAATAGGAGTCGCCGAAGCCGTAGCAACAAAGTTCTCTGCTTTAGCAGGTAAGAAAAAAAATAAACCCAAAATCAAGTATGAAAATGATAGAAGGAGGCAGTAATGGCGAGTCGCACTGAAAGATTTATTATTTTTGCGAGCAGTCTGCATGAAAATTTAGTGTTAATAGGCTGCAAAATTTTTTACAACTCCCTTAATCATAATCAAGAATTGAAGAAATAGCAGAGGAAAAATTGTATCATTATGGAAAATGTCAGATAACGCAATAAAAAAGAAGATAGACATATTCGACACCACTTTAAGAGATGGCGAACAATCGCCTGGTGCTTCCATGAATCAGGAAGAAAAATTAGAGATAGCGAAACAGTTAGCTCAACTGAATGTAGATGTTATCGAAGCTGGTTTTCCAGTATCTAGTCAAGGTGATTTCGATTCAGTCTATGCTATCGCAGAACAGGTACAGGGACCAACCATCTGTGCTTTAGCGAGAGCCTTAGAAAAAGATATAGAAGCCGCTGCTAAAGCATTAGCCCCAGCCAAGAAAAAAAGAATTCATACTTTTATCGCCACCTCTCCTATTCACATGGAATTTAAGCTAAAAATGAATCCAGAACAGGTGTTAGAAAAAGCGGCGGCGATGATCAGATATGCAAGGAAATTAGTAGACGAAGTAGAATTTTCAGCAGAAGACGCATGTCGAAGTGAAAAAGATTTTCTATTTAAAATCATAGAAACAGCTATAGATGCTGGTGCTAGCATAATTAATATCCCAGACACAGTCGGCTACACTACTCCAGAAGAGTTCGGGGCTTTAATCGCAGACATTAAAGCAAATGTACCGAATATCTCTAAAGCTAAAATATCCGTTCACTGCCATAACGACTTAGGACTAGCTGTCGCTAACAGCTTGGCTGCCGTGAAGAATGGCGCTGAGCAAGTGGAATGTACCATAAATGGTATCGGTGAAAGAGCCGGGAATGCGAGCCTAGAAGAGATAGTCATGATACTTAAGACTAGAAGCGAGTTTGGTTATTACACTGACGTCGCGACACCGCAGATTATCCGCAGCAGTAAGCTTGTCAGCAGTATCACTGGAATTATGGTTCAGCCGAATAAAGCTATAGTAGGCTCTAATGCTTTCGCTCATGAATCGGGCATACATCAAGATGGCATGCTAAAGAATAAAAAAACTTATGAGATTATCGATTTAGGCGATATTGGTCTAAAAAGCACACAGTTACCACTAGGCCCACGTTCTGGCAAACACGCTATTAAAAGCAGGTTGGAACAGTTAGGTTTTAAAACTATAGAGGGTGATGATTTACAAAAAATCTATGAACGATTCATCAGACTAGCTGACAAGAAAAAACGTGTCGATGACCGAGATTTAATTAGCTTAGCGACTGATTTATCTATTACGATGAAAGATTCTCAGAATACCTTTAATTTACTGCACGTTCAGGTCACCTGCGGCACTTCAGGCTTGCCTACAGCGAGTATCTGCCTGCAAGATCAACGTGATAAAACGAATATACTTAAAGGAGCAGCTCTAGGAACTGGTCCTGTAGACGCAGCTTGTAAATGTATTCGCGAGCTTACTAAGGCTAACTGCACACTTACTGAGTTCAGCATTAAAGCCGTTACTGAAGGTATAGACTCACTAGGTGAAGTTACTATCAGGATTATGGATAATGATTCAGGTCAGTTATTTACGGGGCATTCAGCGAAGACTGATATTTTAGTCGCTTCAGCTCATGCTTATGTAGATGCGGTTAATAAATATTTTGCGAAAAAAGGCGATATGAAGTTTAATCCACAGACTTCTAATGAAGCCGAAGAAGAGAAGGCTGTTATATAAGAGCCTTCTCGTGAAGTTCACATTCACTCAGATTAAGTATAGGTTAAAGAACTTTCGATCAAAAAGTTTTTAGTTTCTTCATTTAATTCATATGGAGATAGTCTAAATTTAGGGATTTAGGCGTCACAGGATCACACAACGAAACCACTGCATAACAATAAAGCAATGAGTGAAATAAATACTATTGGTGCGAGTAGCACCTTAACCGAAAAAAAACTAGAAGCTAACATAGCAGCTCAGACTGATGTATCGCCACAAACTTCAATCGAAGCTCAGAAAAAGCCTCTTGATGACAATAAAGACTCTTTTGTCTCAGCAGAAGAATTAAAAAATAAAGTCAAAACTGTTCAAACAGCCGAAGCCAATCCCAAGCCAATTAGTGAAACTAAACAAACAGAAATAGTTAACTCCACTTGGAAAGATGTAGCTAAAGCTTCAAATGAGCTTATTCCAGAACAAAAAGAAATCATAATAGGAAAACAAACCGTAACACTAGGCAGTCAAGAAACGATAGCCACGACTGGTAGTAGTTCAAGTAAAATAGATATTAAAATTAACTCCCTGACTACAGAGAAAGAATTTAAGGAATTACAAACAGGCATCAGCGAAGAAACTAAAAATATAGCTCGCACCAAAGATGCAGCAGGAAAAGTAATCCCAGCAGTTCAAGCTCGCATAGATACAATGCGCGAAGAGGTACGAAACAATACAGTACCTGAAACTGAACAAAATCAAGAAAGAGATGTGGAAACTGGTTCTAATACTAGCATTCAAAAACTAGATACCAGCAGAGCAGCTCTCAATGAAAGGATTTTAAAGCTAGAGAAAGCAACAAAAGATGATAGTGAAACTTTCAATACTGCACAAAAAACTAGAATTCAAAAAGAAATTACGGCTCTGCAAACAGAGAGGGATCGCATAGATAAAGAGACTAAAATCGTACAGCTCTCAAATGGTGCCATGATTAAATATAAAGGCTCTGACCTTGTTGAAATCGGCTCTGGAGATGCTCAGACATACGAACAAAAACTTAGTGGAAACTATAAAGGTAACGTCAGGAAAGTACAAGACGATGGGACTCTTAGCGCTGATACAGAAGCAGAAGCTACTCGCAGCGATGCTTACAAAGAATTTAAAGCTAGGTATAAAGCACAGACAGGTAAAGAGCTGGAACTTAAAGAAAATCAAAGACTGGTAATGTATAAACGTGCAGATGATGTTATTTACCAGATTATAGAATCTAGCCTAGATGATAAAAATAATCGCACTACCTTTATTAGTAATGAGATTAAAGAAGCTAAAGTTAAGAAAAATAGTACTGATAAAGAAGTAGAAGGCTTAAGTGGCATTAAAGGTCAAGGAGATATCGAAGTTAAAAAATTCAGCTTCGATGATACCAAAGCTGGACAGAGTGATGGGGAAGCAGCTATCGGCTCTAAATATACAGCCTCACTTGGCTATAGCCTCGCTAAAGAATTTTTCGTTAATCTAGGAATACCAGGAGCTGAAGTCTTAGAAGATAATGGTAATTATAGAATTAAGTTAAAAGACAAAAATGCTTTTAAACTTTATCTAGAATCTTCTCGCAAAGAAGATTACTATAGTTTCCTAAAAGAAATTCTAGACTCTGATAAAGACAGTCTAAATAAATCTAATCCTAAGCAAGATCAAAAAATTAAATCAATACAGAAGAATCAAGACGGATCTTATGAAGTCTTCGTTAATAAAAGAGAAGACATAGCTGTAATGAATAATAATATAGACGAGAATAAATATTT
>JAGWWP010000038.1 GCA_018970325.1 Cyanobacteria bacterium REEB446
AATCAACCATAGATAAATTAAGAGACGGTATGAGAGAAATTAATAGCAGAGGGGGCACAAGCAATGATGAAGAAGTGGCAGATGCATCCTCCGAAGGGACGGATGACACTAATAAAACACTCGCAGATAAATTAAATGATGGTAGCAAAACCATAGCTGCCATGACAGGAAATATAAATGTAGATGATGCCACAGAAAGCTTAGAAACTAAAAAGACAGAGAGCTTAGAAACTAAAAAGACAGAGAGCTTAGAAACTAAAAAGACAGAGAGCTTAGAAACTAAAGAGGAGGCAATTGGATGAGTGTATCTAGTGAGACACTAGAAGTTGTGATTAATTTTAGTGATAAAGAACCTACTCATGAAACTTTCAATAAACTCTTAACTGATTTAGCTGCAATAAATGGCGGTTTACAAGCTGCTCGAATCTCAGAAGAAGAGTTTAAAGATTTAGAATTTTATTTTCAAAAATATGGATCGGAGAAAATGGCAAATTATTGTGAGCTATACTCCCTAGAAGTACTCAGTGGTAATTACGCTAGTTTTAGTTTTTCTGAACTATTAAGATTTTGCAAGGAATTTGACTAGGGAATAAGATAAGTAAAACAAAATGGCAATATTAGAAAACAAAGAAAAACTTGATTATTTTATACTAGAAGACTATGAAGCTGCTAGTGATGAATTAGTGCGCTCTAATATAGCTAAATTTAAAAGAGTAATTCTTAAACAACTCGCACAGCATGCAAGAACTAATGAATCGGCTATTTTAGATATTAATGATCCTAATTTCAATGAAGTTCTAAAAGCCACAGTAGATAACATTTTCACAGCTGCTGGCAAAGCTTTATTTGACAACGACATACTAAGTTTACAAGCCTATAATAGCTTCGGTGAGACCATAGCCGAATATTACTTTATCCAAGATGAAGATGATGAAATACATCAAGTCTTTATTTGTGAAAACGATAGTGGAGATACTGTCAGAGATTATTTCGGGAGATTACAGCTCAGTGATACAGCTCAGCCTGTATGTGTCAATTCAGACGGATCGCCAGAATATGAGCTCTTGGTATTAAGCTTTAAAATCATGAATCATTTAAAGTTTATGATTTCAGGTGAAGACAATAATGTAACACCTCTAACTAAAATTACAATTAATTATGCGACTGATGAATTAAAAGTAGAACCATATCGCTTAGATAATGTTCATGATATGAAAAGATTTGCTGAAATAGTGAAAAATTCTGGGTTCTCAATGAAAAAATCACATCCAATACTTTCAATTTTAGAAATAGGCTAGGCTAATAAATGACATAATATATTTATGGTCATGAAGCGAGATCCTAGTGGCTATGGTGGTTTACTAGGCGCAGATTTTATTGAATACAATGCTGGTAAATGTGTCGTAGAACTAATAGTAACTGAAGAACACCTTAATATCGGTAAAACCGTGCATGGCGGAGTCATTAATGGTCTTTTAGACATAGCTCTTTCAGCAGCGGTAACCTCAGCCATGCTAGACAAGGCAGAGAAAGTAGTTACATTACAGATGAATGTAAATTTCCTTAGAGCTGGAAAGCTTGGCGACAAGCTGATTACGACAGCCGAAATCGTAAAAATGGGTTCAACTATAATTTACGTTGAAGGTGAAATAAAATCAGCAGAAGATAATAAATTAATCGCTAAAGCAAGCGGAGATTGGTTTGTCAAAAGCAAGTAAATATTTTCTACTTTTAGTAATTTCTGGGGTATTAATCACCCCCCTCGTCCTAATCATTCTTACGAGCCTGAAAGAACAGGCACAGATCTATTCAAGCACAGCAAGCCTTTTACCCGATCCTGTAACTTTTAAAAACTTCATCACTGCTTTTGAAGCTATTGAATTTCTTAAAGCCTTTAAAAATACTTTCTATATAGCTTTCTTTAATATTTTTGGTGTAGTAATAGCTTCGTCCTTAGCAGCTTACGCCTTCTTAGTACTCGAATGGAAAGGCAGAGATGTTTTTTTTAGTATAACTTTAGGGACTATGATGCTCCCAGAGATGACTTTATTAATACCACAGTTTCTTCTTTTTAAGGAAACTGGCTTATATGGAGGCTTTTTACCACTTATCATGCCATATTTCTTTGGTTTACCTTATTACATCTTTCTTTTCAGGCAGTTCTTTTTAAGCATACCTAAGACACTGAGAGACTCAGCAAAGATAGATGGGGCTAGTGAATTTACCATATGGCTAGATATTTATATGGCTTTATCTAAGCCCATAATCATGATAGTAATTTTATTTCAGTTTCTAATATCTTGGAATGACCTACTCAAGCCCAGCATATTTCTAATTTCTGAGAAAAACTACACCCTTTCTCTTGCTTTACAGCAGTATCTTTCACGCTTAGGTGGTGCAGAATGGGGTCCTTTAATGGCTGGAGCTATTATCATGGTCTTACCGATTCTCATAATATTCTTTTTCTCACAAAAAACCTTAATTAAGGGAATAACAATCTCAGGATTAAAAGATTAATTTAGCAATTTATGAACACGGATGATAACTCAGACTTACATAAACGTTACTTACAGGATCAAACCTCTCACTATAGTCAACGCTTAGCTGAATTTGGTTCAATTCCTCAAGCTGACAGCTGGACTAGTCAAGAAATGTCTACTTTTTATTACAAAAAAGCTACAGCAATGTTTCAAGACTACATTCACTATAAAGCTTTCAATCCAGAAAATAAATTAAAGCTCCTTGATATTGGTTCAGGGAACGGCTTTTATGCAGCATATTTAAAGCAGGCTGAATTACTTGAAAGTATCGATTATACAGGAATCGAAATAAATGCTAGCTCCTGTAAAGCAGCTCAAGCTAAAGAGTTACCAGTAAATTTCATTAATGATGATTTTGCACAGATGAAATTTGGCTTTAAACCTTTTCATTTCGCAACCATAATCGGCACCTTCGCAATTTTCGACTCACTTAGCACCTCTGAAGCTCAAGACTATATTTTTAAGAATGTCCGAAAAGCTTTTAACTGCTGTGAATACGGTCTTGCATTATTAATTTCGAAATTCGTTCTGGAGGAGGAATCTATCCAGAAATTCTTTAATTCATTAACTCAAATTTCAAGCAGTATTAATTTCGATGCTAGTCTTTTCGGAAATTATGTAGGCGTATACTTATATCAAAATAGACACTCAACAGAGTTTTATAATCTCAGTAAAAACAACATGAGCGTATAGCGAAACTCCTATTTCTGCGTTAGCCTTGAACTTGCACGTTTGCGAGCAGTCACAACATGGTAAATTAGTGATATGAGAGACGAACAAGCTTACTTAATTAGCGACGCTGAATACCTATCGCCAGCACTAGGAAGAGTTTTTCACTTCGTAGCCAAAAGAGCCTCTGGGTCATACATTTATGACCTAAATGACAAGCCATATCTTGATATGACGAGTGGCATTGCCGTAAATCAGCTTGGACATTCACACCCAGAAGTAGTAGAGGCTATAACTAAACAAGCTCAAGAAAGTATTCATACTAGCTGTGTCGTTCACTATCCCGCCAACATCGAACTGGCTGAAGCTCTAGCTGGAATCATGCCAGGTGACATTAACAGTACTTTTTTCTGTAATAGTGGTGCTGAAGCGGCGGATGGTGCACTTAAATTAATTAAAATTTTACAGCCAGGGCGTAATAATTTTATAGTTCACCGCGGCTCTTTTCATGGAAGAACTTTAGGAGCTACAGCGCTCACCACATCTAAAGCCTCTTACCGTAAGTACTTTGACCCACTTATCCCAGGAGTTAATGTTATTAATTTTCCTAATACCTTCGCTTGTAAAACTCTAGATGAACGCCGTAATTTTGAAAATCAGATGCATAAAGAGATAGAGCTGATGTTTGCGACACATGTCGCTCCAGAATCAGTCGCAGCCATATTCATAGAGCCAGTTTTAGGTGAAGGTGGCTATTTACCAGCACCGATAGAATACGTAAATTACCTAAAACATCTTCGTACACTTTGCGATAAACACGGAATATTACTAGTCTTTGATGAAGTCCAGAGCGGTATGGCAAGAACAGGAAAATGGTTCGCCTCTGAGCATTATGGAGTGGTACCTGACATTCAATTAATGGCAAAAGGACTTTCAGGTGGCTTACCATTAGGAGCTTTTGCGACTAGAAAAGAACTCATGTATAAAATGCCTCCAGGGTCACACGGTAGTACTTATGGCGGAAACCCTATCTGTTGCAGGGCTGCTTTAAAAATGATCGAAATAATTAAACGAGATAAAGTCATGGACAGAGTTTCGATAAGCTCTGAGTATATTTTTAAATACTTTGAGGATAAATTCCCTAGCTCTAATTCCCACAAACTCAGTGACACTGAGATACACAGCCCAGTTAAAGTTAGAGGTCTAGGTTTAATGATAGGTCTTGAGTTTGCTTCAGGTGAAATTACTACTAAAATTAAAGAATATGCTTACTCTAAACAAGTCCTAGTCTTACCTTGCGGAGCTTACGGCAATATCATCAGATTAGCCCCAGATTTAACTATGAGTGAAGCTAATATACAGAAAGGCTTAGATGTAATTACTGAAGCTATTCATAGCTTCCATAAATAAACTAGCTAAGTAATGCTTCTTCACGAGATAATAAGTATTTATGACAGCAGAAATCCAAGATAACTTACTAATCAATAAAAACCCTCGTAACCTTAGTGAAGTTATCTCTGAACACACTATATCTACTGATTTTGAAATCGATAAAATGATTTATAAATCAGCCAAAGCTTTTAAAACTTGGTCTCAAGTTCCAGCACCAGAAAGAGCTAAATACTTGCTTAAATGTGCCAAAAATTACATTGAACATAAAGAACATTATGCAAAAATACTGCACTCAGAAAATGGAAAATCTCTAGAAGAAGCACGGGGAGAGATACAAGAAGTCATAGACACACTAGAATTCTTTGCTGGTGAGGGAAGAAGATTATATGGAGTAGTTGGAAATTCTGAAATGCCTAATAAATCCATCTATACTATCAAACAGCCTATAGGACCGGCTTTATTAATTACGGCTTGGAACTTTCCTGCTGCTGTACCTAGCTGGAAAATAGCACCTTGTTTAATTTCAGGAAATACATTTATCTTAAAACCATCTGAGAATGCACCTTTAAGCGGTAAAATTTTAGTCGACGTTCTTAACGACTGCGGCTTACCTGAAGGAGTAGCTCAATTAGCTACAGGTGGAAGTGAAGTCTCAAGTAAGTTACTAGCTAGAACAGAAATTAAGATAGTTAGTTTTACTGGTTCAACAGCGGTTGGACAGCTTATCGCGGAAAATGCAGCTAAGTCTTTTAAAAAATGTGCTTTAGAATTAGGTGGTAAAAATAGCTGTGTGATTTTAGATGATGCAGACTCTAAATTAGTTATAGAAGGATTAATATGGGGAGCATACGGCACTGCTGGTCAACGCTGTACTAGCACTAGTCGATTGATTATAAATAAACATAAAGCAGATGAAATACTACCTACTTTAATAGAAAAGATCTCAGCTTTTTATGATAAAGCCCATAAAAAAGGGGCTGATAACTACGCCCCTATCATCAGCCATAAGCAGTTATTAAAAATAGATAAACTAGTCCAAGAAGGACTAGATGCTGGTGCTGAACTAATTTGCGGTGGAAAAATTTTAGATGATGGTTCTAACGGTGGCTATTACTATGCTCCGACTATTTTAAAAATCGCAGCCTCAAACCCTCTCGCTAAAACAGAAATATTTGGTCCAGTCCTTTCCGTACTTGAATTAGACGAAAAAGACCCTGAAAAATTTCTAGATGAAGCCCTAGAAATCGCAAATGATGTAGATTATGGTCTATCTAATGCTATTTACACTCAGAATATAAATCTTGGCATGAAAGCCTTACACAGATTTGAATCTGGTCTAGTATACCTTAATGCACCAACTATTGGAGCAGAATGTGGCGGAGCGAGCTTTTTTGGTGGCTGGAAGCAGACGGGCAATGGCTCTCGTGAAGGAGGCTATGCTGCTTTAGATACTTATACTCAGTTTAAAACTATTTCTATAGATTATTCGGCGGCTTTGCAGAAGGCGCAGATTAGTAACTATCAATAGGCTTTTGCATAGTGCTTCGCTTCACCCCACACGGAGTGTGGGTCCCCGAGTTCAGCTCTTCACTATGCAAAAGCCGTAGGGGAGAGGGAGAGAAGAATTTTAGAGATAGCTACACAAAGTGCAGCTATCTCTTTTAAACTAATTGTAATTCTTCTTCTGGAAGAAAAAGACGTGATCTAGCTGGTGGCTGGTAATTTTTTAATTCTTGCTCAATAGAATTAAGTTCAAAAATTGTATTCTCGCCATTTATAGCAGAGGCCCAAGTACTGTTAATGGAATCATTCGGAACTTTATTTAAATTTTTAATTAAAGCCGCAACATTTTTCCTTAAAGCATCATGCTCAGGATAATCAGGAATGAGACTCGTATATGCATCAGATAACTGTCCTTTAATCTTTGCCACTTCCTCTGGCTTCATGTTTCTGGCTTCTTCTTTTAAAAGCTCCGCCACTTTTTGTTGCTGCTCTTGAGTCAGTGGCTTACCTGTAGCCTGCATAGCCTTTAATACATTGTCAGCAGAGGTAGTTTGAGATACGAGTATATAGTGTGTTAATTCTTTATCCGCCAGCTCCTGAACTTCCTCTTGCTTAGGGTATTTCACCCCATCATTTGAATAAGGTACCATTCCACGATTAGCGACATAAATAAAGCCATCAGCGCCTTGAGCTTCATGGTACTGATAATAACTGTATTCGCTAACACTTTTAAGGGCCTTATTTGCTTGAGAGCTTATCTCTGGATTATCAGAAGCTGCTTCTTTTCGTAGACCAGCTAAATCAATTTTGGTATTAGCAAATAATATTTCTTTTAGATTAGATGCATTTTTGAATGCAGGAGTGGCGACATTGTCACGATTTATAACAACAGTATCAGCAGAGGTATCTACCTCAGTAGTATTAGCTGGTTCACCCGAAACAGAAGTGACACCAGAAGTCTTAGGAGTCTTCAAAGCCACTAAAGCGTATGGATTATAACCAGAATTCTCAATGCCTGCCATTTTATACTTAGCCTTTTTGCTTCTACTAACATTACACACATACCTTAAGAATCAGTTAATGAGTAAATATAGAATAGCTTTATTATACTAAGAAAGCTAAAATTTTAGCTTTTCATTTTATTCAAAAAACGTCTCTGCAGAAAAATCACCACAAAAATAAAAACGAACTCTATAAAAAAGTAACTTAAAAGATTAATTACTAAGCCTTCGGTAAAACCATAGGAATGTAAACCTACACCAAGTAAATTCACACCGAACCAAGACAGCATGACCACCATAGTTCCGATAATGGCAAAGATAGCCACGCCAAAATCTTTAATGTAGCCAGCTAACCTAGCGTGCAGGGTAATCGCCGTCCATAGAATAATTAATAAAGCCCCATTTTCCTTAGGGTCCCAGCCCCAGAAGCGTCCCCAGGATTGATCTGCCCATATGCCACCGAGCATAGTACCAAGGAAAGTGAAACAGAGACCGAATCCTATCATCCCTAAAATAATCTTATTTAAAAACTTTAGATCCATCTCTGAAATAAAAGACTGATGTGACTGAACGGAAATTAAAAAATCATGATAAGGCTCATCTGTTGAAATAGTCTCATTGAGCGAAAGACGGCGCTGTCTTATTAAATACTTAATTAGGTAAACATGCCCGATTAAACCAGCTAAAGAAACCCCTGCGTAACCTATCATTTCTGCTATAACGTGTGTACTTAACCAAAAATTAGAGTCGAGGACCGCGATTAGAACCTTCATACTATCGCCATCTGTAACGAATTTAGAAGCGATCAACAGAAGAGCGAAGGCAGATAAACTACCCAAGAAAGTGCTTATCTCTTTTTCCTTCGTAATGAATTTTAAAATTAATCCAAGTAAAGCAGTCACAAAAGCAACAAAGACAAAAGTCTCATAGAGATTACTAACTGGCGCTCGCTCTAGAATAAAAATTCTCAGGATAATAGCAGCAGTATGGAGTGCAAAGCCTATTAAAAAGAATATAGCAGCAAGCTTTCCAGCTTCAAAGCTTTTAGAAATACTATTTAAAAAGCTTAGGCTTTTGCCCGAAGACTTCCTTCCATAGAAAGTTACAGACCTGAACACTAAAAGCAAAAGAGAGAGTAAATAAAGAAGCTGTGCCTTGACCAAAGGGTTTACTCTATTGTAAAGCAGCTCTAGGCTTAGCTTTGGCTGCGATTTATTTAAAGACTTTATGTAAGTGAAACTCAGATCATTTAAAGTTTTCACCGATTCTTTAAATACCTTAATATCAGCAACATCATAAGCCTGCTGTAATTTCTGACAATATCTTAATGAATCTAATTTACTAGCATTCGCTAATACCTTTAGATCATCAGGGTTTGACTGAATTTCATAAAAATAAGTCCAAGGATTTACAAACTCTAAACGCCCTTCTTGCCCCACAGCAGTGTCGTTAGGTAAGGGATTCGCTAAAATAGCTGTGACTTCTTCTCTTCTAAAGATATTCAAATACTCTCTGTAACTCTCTATCCATGAATAAAGTACGAAGCCTAGCTTAACTGCATCAGGTTTTAAAGCAGATGCAGAATTAATAACCTGCTCTAGCTCTGAGGCTTTGCCCACAATGTTAAATAAACTAATTTCTGCATTTTCATCATTCTCATTAATTCCTAAGGCTATTAATAATTCTGGTTTCGCCAAATCAGCTAGCATCGGCTTTCGCTGAAATAAACTAAAACTACTGGCTATCTGAGTAAATTCATGAAAATTATTAGAAACTCTAATTAGCTCCTTCTCTACTAAAGATCTTTTCTCCTCTGGCTTACTCTCAGCTTGGGCAGCAAGCTGATTTAAAGTAGAAATACTCTCACGCAATTCATCGTAACTATAACGACGATGCGAATCCACAGCTACATTAATCGCAGTTAAAACTTCTGGGTTATTAATCAGAAAAAGCTTAGCCGAATAGATTGAATCTGGCTCAAAGACTGCTGCTGTAAACCATTCCATATAGTTAATTTTTTTAATTTTATTAATAGGCTTAGAAGCAGGGGATTCACCCGCACGAGTTTTATTTTCACTAAGGTCTAATTTAATAGAGGTTTTCCCCGAAAACTGTAAAAGTTTAGTTTTAGCATAACTATCAAGAGGCTTATATCGCCCTTGATCTAAAATTAAAAGCTCTGAAAATGGCTTAGAAAGACTTTTTATCTTTTCTAAATTAGGCTCAACTGCTGAAACTGCACTGAAAGACAGTAAGATTACTAATAATAAGAAATAACGCAGAAAATGTAGTTTTAGAACAGTCTCTCTCATGCTATTCCTCCTAAAGATCTCTGCCTAGAAAATTTTAAAAACTGCATAATAAAATGAATAATTAAACCTAAAGTGGTTAAAAAGCTAGCTATATAAGGAACTAATCTACCAGCATTTTTCACTACAGCAAAAGAAGAAAACTCTTGTCCATCAGAGTCTATACCATAGCTAGATTGGAAGAAAGTATAGTCCTTATACCTAAAAGGCTTATTCATAGATATTTCCACCTTTCGAGACAGTTTAGAACCTTCATCTAAAACACTAATCGTACTAGCATAAGCCTTAGCTACCTGAGTATTAGGATGCAGATCCCTTCTTACATCTTCAAGCCTAATAGAGATCGGCAATTCTGAAACTACTCTTTCTAGAATCATTTGATTTAAAGTACCATCACTGTTTTTACTGGTTAAAACCTTATAATTAAAGTCATCTAAATAAACTTTCTCCTTACTTTGAATATCAGTAAATATTAATAGTGGCTGATTCTGTTCAAAGTCTTTAGCTAAAGGCAGTTCCTTAGCGATAGTTCCAGCGAAGGGCGTTTCAAAAACCTGACCATTTGGGTAAAATTTCTCAAATCTAAGTGTAGGCAAAGCTTTTTCAAAAGAAGCTTTGACACCATTTGATAAATTTTTAGAATCTATTTCAAATGGAATAATAATCTCTGAAGACTTTTCCAGGATGCGGACCTGCCACTTATAATAATCAGCAGCCTTGTTCGTCTGCTCACCTTCCCTTACAGTGATCAAGGATTCTTTACTGTAATAAAGCGTGTAAAAACCACCTAAAAGCAGAGTCACCAAGCCTAGATGACTAATAAATAAACCGAGCTTAGACCAACTATAATTAAATTTAAATATAAGGAATGCCGTTAAATTAATAAAAGCTAGCCACATAATCAAAACCACGCCTGGTAAGACAAGCAAACCATCTATGATAATTAACGAATCAAAAAATTTCTTCTGAGCCAGATAGAGACCGTGTTCTGCCTGATAAAGAGTTCCAAAAAAAATAAGCAACATCAAGGACACTAATATAAATAGGGTCAATTTAAAAGAACTGAGTAATTTTATGTAGTATGACAACTTCAAAGAAAGATATGAACCTTTACAGTAGCTAATCTTATCACCCTGCAAGTATATAAGAAATCACGCCATTGCTTAAAAAATAACCCTTCTCACTAAGCGTAAATCTATCTGGATATTCAAGAATAAATCCTTTGCTAATTAAGGTATTTATTTTCTCTCTATTTAATAAATTTAAAATCTCATTACGCTTCTCAAGACCAGTACTCAGGCGAAGTCCAAGCATAATCTCCTCTTCTAAAGCTTCTTTCTTGCCGATAAATTTATAATCTTCGTATATAGTTCCAGTCCCTAATGCCTTCTGGATTATATCTACAGGCTGAGTAAATAAACGAATATACTCTTCTATATTACGTGTGTGCGCAAAGCGATAACCCCTTAAATATCCATGGGCACTAAGCCCAAATGCTAAGTATTCATCAGCCTTCCAATAACATAAATTATGCCTAGATTCGTGACCATCTTTAGCCCAATTACTAACTTCATAACGATTTAAGCCTTTCTCTTTAAGCATTTGGTTGCAGACTTCATACATTTCAGCAAGAGCCTCTTCCCCAGCTAAATCTGGATGTTCAGGACTACCATAAATACTACCGAAGGGTGTAATCGGCTCAATACTCAAAGCATAAGCAGAAAGATGCGGACTCCCCTTCTCTAAAGCTAGCTCTAATGTGGATTTCCAATCATCAAGACTTTGATGCGGTAAACCATAAATCAGATCAAAGCTCCAAGACTTAAAATTAACTTTTTTAATCAAATCAATAATCTCAAAAGTCTCTTCCACTGTATGACCTCGGGCAAGCTTACTTAAAATATCCTGATTAAATGTCTGAGCACCTATACTCAGCCTATTTATGCCGATATCTTTAAAAGCCTGGAGCTTCTCTAGATCCACAGTCCCAGGATTCGCTTCTAGATTGATTTCCACATCATCACTAAAAACGACATACTCTTTGAGTACATTCAATATCTCTTCTATCTCTTTTGCTGAATGAATGCTCGGCGTACCACCACCAAAAAACACTGTATCTATAGTAAATTCACTTGCAGATTCTGCACCTCCATTACAAAAAATATTTCCTAACAGCTCACCTACAGCTCTAATTTCAGTTTTTAAAGCCGCTAAATAAGTGGCTTTCATCTCAGCACTTTTATTTGCATAAGAAGCGAAGTCACAGTAAGGGCATATACTTTTACAGAAAGGTAAATGAATATAAACACTTCTTGCCTTTAAGGCTTTTTCTCCAATATTCATAATTTCATACTTCTAAAGAGCTATTAATTTATCGTAAACAGTCTCTGTCTCTATTTTCTTAAGTAGCTCAAGATTTTTTAAATCAATTACACTAATTATCTTATTTTCCAAGCTTGGGATCACTAATAAACTTTCATCTCGATTAAAAGCAAAAATCCTTGCAGACAAAACATCGGCTCCTAAAGATTTTTGCAATAAGACTTCCTTCGTCTTAAGATCTATTTTCGTTAGGAAGCTTTCTTTAGCTTTATTAAAACCTAGAATTAAGATCATCCTGCCATCATCTATAAAAGAGACTTTTTGTGGAATATAGTCTAAATCATAGCTTTGCTTTAATTCTTTACTGATAGAACTATAAACATTTACTTTACCCTTAATATTTTCATCTTTAATATACTCACTTGCAGTCACTAAGAGATCTTTATTAATAACAAAATCAAAAATAATATTCTGCTCATCACCTTTTTTATACTTTAAAATCTGTGCAACCTGATAGTTACTAGTGTCTATAAAACTAATTTCATTCGCTCCACGAGAGTTAACGACTAATAATTTTGCGGTGTTACTCGAAAAATCGAAGGGCTCCATCTCAGTAACTAGGTTTGATAGCTGTATTTCACTAATAATTTTCTTATTACTCGTATTTATCGCATAAATTTTAGAATCCTTCTGACTTAAAGCATAAATAGTCTTATGCTCTAAATCGAAGTCCAGTAGACCATTTTCATGTATAAACGGCTTCAAGTCCGCTAGTTCTTTAAACTTAAAGCTATCTGCTTTAAAATCGGAATCTAACTCATAGATCTTAGCCGTACTATAATCTGCTAAAAGTATATTTTTCTTAGTCTTATTAATTTTACTTATCCAAACTAAATCCTTATCAGCCTTCAACTCCTCAACACTGGCGGGGTTTTCAGCATTTTTGGCAAGCTTAATTAATGCAAAACCATTATCTAAACTACTATAAGCTAAAAAACGAATTTCTTTAACTCTTTCAGCAGCGAGTAGAGTCTTAAGTTCTAATTCCTTAACTGTAGATAACTGACTATTACGTAAAGGTATAGGCAGCTCATCAGAAAGCACACCTAAATCACGTGGCAAGGAAAAGCCTTTAGGGATAAGGAAGTCTGAAGGAATAACGAAAGATAAAATTCTATCTTTAATTAGAGGAGCGTATTCGCTATAACCCTTAATAGTATTATTCTCAATCGGTGTATAGATATAAGAATTACCAAAAAGTAAATCACCGTCAGGGGACTGCTCCAAATCTTCAATTTCTGCATTTTCGTCGCCCTTAGGATTAATCAGTAACAGCCACTGTTTATTTTTGGTCTCTAAAATCCCGTCATATCTAAACTTAGCTTCAGGATAGAGTTTCTGTATCGCAGACTTAACATTAGCAGGAACTTCTGTAGCTTTAAGATCCTGAAAAATACCAGCAAAAAAACCGCTTAAAAAAAGTAGAAAAATAATTAGACTTTTACTTAAAGCATCAAAAACCCTTTTAGCATAAGGCGTTGGGACCCCGACCTCTAAACCCTTGTCCACGATTAAACCCAAAAGCTCATCTATCTCAATATCTTTACCCGCGTCTAAATCTTGCAACATAGAGGTTCTAAAACTCGCCCATTCTTTTCTGTTCGTAAGTTCCCAATGCTTATTCGGCAGATCGACATCCAGAGTTATTCCAAGTGCATTAGCAACTCTAGTCGTCTCATTCATAATCCCTAAAGCCTCCTCCCTGGCTTGTGGGTGACTCGTAATGCCACCCAAATCAGCTCTATATAAAGCACTTAAAGGATTAAAAGCAGAGTTCCATACTAGCTTAGACCACTGATCTTTAATAATTTCGTCAGAAGTTTTAGCTGTGAGTCCCATATCAACAAGCACTTGGTGAATTTTTTCAACACGACTAGAAGACTGTTCTGCTCTGAGTTCACCGAATTGTAAACGATATAAATTTACTGGATTATATATCTGAATATAGATTCCAGACTCTACCGTTTCAGAAGCGACATTGGTTAAGCAACCAAGCACAGAACCCTTACCTAGAACAGATTCGATTCTCTCTTCATTGCTAACTCCATTCTGCACAGAAAGTACTACCGTTTTATTATCGAACTTAGTTTTAATATCCTCAGCACAATGAACACTATCTTTAGATTTAACGCAAAGCATTACCAGCTTCTCTTCTTCAGGATTAATTTCCAATTCAGCATACGATGTCACTAAATTAAAATACTTTTTATCTACTTTTAGGCTAGTGGTATCACCACCAGTAATGACTGTTCTCAGCTCAATATAGCCATTTTCATTTATCGCTTTGATTATTCTAGGTCTAGCAATTAGGCTTAATCTATGATGTGCTCCCAGAGAAATAGCCTCTGCTATTAAACTCGAGTAAAAGCCACCGACTGATCCTATTCCATAGACTATGATGTGCATGTCCTGATTATGACATGCACACGATGCTAAAATGAAGCTCAAGATGCCAGTTAATGAAAAGCTAATACTTGACCTGCTCTCAAGCGAATTTCTAGGAAATAGTCTCCAGAATATTTCACTTGCCATATTACTATTTTTTATCTTTAAATTATTTCTGAAGCAGATAATCATCCGCCTCATTCAAAAACTAGAGTCTATTACTAATAAAACTAAATTGAGAATTGATAATTATTTTATAGATGTTTTAGCTAATATTCATCCTCGTTTTTATGATTTCTTGAGTTTTTATTTTGCCATAAAAACTTTAATTCTCAACATCCACTTAGAGAAAGTCCTAGACGGTTTACTAATAGGAATAATAATTTTACAGGTTATTAATTCATTAAATAATCTCTCCATTTATTTACTTAAAAAGCTTTTTAACTTAGACCATGTAAGTGAAGAGGATAGGACTGTATTTGATGGCTTCACTTTATTAATTAAAATAATTTTATGGATTACAGGCTTGCTTTTCTTGCTTGCGAACCTAGGAGTAAATATCTCATCTCTCGCTGCTAGCCTTGGCATAGGTGGCATCGCTATCGCCCTTGCAGTTCAGAATATTTTAGGAGATTTATTTAGCTCCTTCTCTATTTATTTTGATAAGCCTTTCGCTGTTGGTGACACGATTATCGTCGATAAATATACTGGAATCGTTAAACGCATAGGCTTAAAAAGCACTAGAATTCAGACCTTACAGGGTGAGGAATTAATTATAGGTAATAAAGAGCTTATAAGCTCTAAAATACAGAACTTAAAAAAAATGGAACGCCGCCGGGTTATGTTCAGCATTGGACTTGCAAGTGACAGCTCTGTGGAAAAACTAAAAACAGCTAAAGAAATAATCACACAGGCTGTTTTAGATAGTGAAAAGGTAGAACTAGAAAGAGTTAATTTTTTTGAATTTTCAAACAACGGCTTGATTCTTGAAATAGTTTATTTCCATAAAAACGCGGACACCCTTGAATACATGAACGAAAGAGAATTAATCAACCTGAAAATCAAGGCTGGATTAGATAAGGAAGATATTCATTTTGCTAACCCTGTAAATAAAAGCATTACTTGAGCTTAATTATAAATCTTCGTCTTTCTTTTTATCTTTCTTATCAAAACCATCTTCATGGTCTTTAAGACGATCTGTCATCTGTTTTCTTAGTTCTTGAATATCGTCTGGAGTCATCGCAAAAGACCTTTTCAAGTGTTCTATAATCTCTTCTCTACGCTTAGGATCAAGCTCCCCACCTCTCAAAGAACGCTCAGCAGCCTTCTGTTCTTTCAATCTTAAAATCTTTTCTTTAAGCTCTGGATCATCTATCGAATCTACATCAATAGAGTCTACGGTCTGAAAATCTATTCTTACTATCCCACTTAGATAAACAGCAGAGACAATAGCACCCCAAAGGAATGAAGCCTGCCATATCTCAATCGTGAGGTCTCTTTCAATAAAATTACTATAAACAGCATTCCAAATAATCTGAATGAAAAAACTAGGTATCAAAATGAAAGCAGAAAGTCCTAGAACTAACATCAATGCACTTATTAAATTTAGTTGGAATAATTTCACTTAGTTCGATTACCTTTAATCTTAGCAAATTAAGTTAAGAGATCATAAAGCCTGCTGAAAGTAAATCTTTAAGATCTAATACCCCAATAGGCGAATTATTATCATTAACTATTACTATCTGCCCAATTCGATGTTTTTCCATCAGCTTTACAGCAGTAACAGCAAGATCATCAGAAGCCATAGTACGGGGATTCGGCGTTAAGATATCCTTAGCCTGCTTCACAAAAACTTCTTCGGCATACTTTATCTGAGCACGCCTAAGATCACCATCCGTAATTACACCAATTAACTTACCTTCTGGACTTAGTACAGTAGTGAGTCCTAATTTTTTAGAAGTAATCTCCTCTAATATATTCCAGTAATTTGAGTTCATAAATACACTCGGTATCTGCGTCTCTTTTCTCATCAAATCTGAAATAGGAATAATACTCTGCCCAAGACTGCCTAGTGGATGCGATCTTGCAAAATCATCCTTCTGGAAGTTTTTCTTTTTCATTAAAGTTACAGCAAGAGCATCACCTAAAACTAAAGCAGCAGTAGTACTGCTAGTCGGTGCTAGCTCTAAATGGCAGGCCTCTCTAGTTATAGGAGTTAAAAGTGTTACATCTGCATAATTCGCAAGTGTGCTTTCAGAATCTCCAGTAATAGCGATAATTTTAGCTCCGAGTTTTTTAATCGGCAGCAGAATCTTTCTTAGTTCATCAGTTCTACCACTATATGAAATAGCGATAACCACATCAGTGGGTAAAACCATTCCTAAATCACCATGCCCCATCTCTGCTGGGTGAACAAAAAATGAACTAGTACCAGTACTTGCTAAAGTCGCTGCTATTTTAGCTCCTATATGACCAGATTTGCCCATACCAGTCACCACCACTCTACCTTGAGCATTTAAAATCATATCAACAGCTTTAACGAAGCTCTCATTCAGACTATCTTCTACCTGCTTTAATGACTCAATCTCAATCTCAAAAACTTGTTTCGCTAATTCTAGTGTTTCATTCATTTTTTTCTCGGTAGTCGTCATTTTAGATTCCTGTCTCTGATTATAAAACCTCAATAATATAGAACATCAATGCTCAATTAGGTAAAAATCAGAACTATTAAACCTAATAAGAAATTCATCTTATGAATCTTCTCACTAAGCACGTGCAGAGATTGAAAATTTTCAGCATGTGTCTCGTATGCAGTTAATATCTGTGGACTTAAAACATAGATAGAGTAAAAACTAATAGAAACTATGATTAAAACTAAAGCCAAAGATATTAAACTCTGTGGACTAAGCAGCATTTTATCTAGTAAAAAAAATTTCAGCAGAGAACTAATTAGTAAAACTATTACAGCTATATTTAACCAAGCATCATAACGGCCGAAGACATCTATCATCAGCTTGCCCGCCTCTTCTCGCACTAAGCTTTTAAAAACGATCGGAGCGACTATAGCTCCTATGGTAATAGTCGAACCAATTATCACGACTAATGACGAGAGCTTCAGAAAATTAATTAAGGTATTAAATAGTGCCATTTATAACTGCTTCAAACCTATAATTATACTTTATGAAGATACTTGCTCTTGACTCAAGCCAAAATTTACAGTCTTTTGCAGTTTACGATACGGAATTAGAAAAATTTATTTTAGGGGAAGCCTTTCCCGGCAAATCTTCAGAGATTATAGAAAAGCTTAAAAACAGTTTTTTAGATAATAAGCTTAAGCTAAAAGATATAGATTTACTTGCAGTGAATCTTGGACCAGGCTCATTTACGGGTATTAGAAATGCTCTTTGCATTATTAAAACTCTCGCTTTAGAACTTAGATTGAAAGTCTTTACTACTAACAGTTTTGAATTACTGCGTTTAGAAAAACGATTGAGTGATAATACACCTATTGCCATACCAGCCTTTAAAAATAATTTCTTTATCTCACTAGATTCTAATTATCATTCTCTGAAAACTAATTTCTTTAGTACGATAGCTACTGAGACTGCTTTATATGAATTTTCTTGTGACAATTTAAGTGAATTAATAATTAAACTTCTTCTTCGTAAAAATATACTCAGCGATTTTGACACGCTTAGATTTGACCCAAATATATTGAAGCCTTATTATCTAAGAGAGCCTAGTGTGGGAAAGAAATAAATAAAGGCTCCCCAAAAAACCATGTCCATAGAAATTCCCTGTAAAGAAGATTATGCCGAGGCCACATCAGCTTTTATTCAGGAAGATTACCCTAAGGCCTTAGAATTATACAGAAAATCTTTAACCATAGTTAATGAGATACAACTGGAAGAATATACAAAAACTGATCTATATGAGCCACTTGCTCGAAAACTTCGCTCTTACATCGCGGACATGACATTTGAGCTTGGCTTATTTAGTGAAGCTCGCGAAAATTACCTGATTATAAAATCCTTACCCCAAGCAGCCTACACATTAATCTTTGAAAGAAAATTAGACGAAGCCTTAGATTCATATCATCTCTGCCCTTACTCTCCAGCAGCGAAATGGGGAGTATTTCTCTGTCAGCTGCTAAAAGATGAGATCAGTATATTTAATCCTGGTTATCTTTGTTACAGATTATTTTTAGAAACCACTGCCACCTATTTCATTCGTTTTAAATTAAACGACTATCTTGAATCATTAATAATCGCTGCCAAAGACATAGAACCAGTGTTTCCAGAATATTTAAAATGCCTAGGCTCTGCCTATCTTGCCTGCGAAGACTACCCTGCTGCGATATTAATTCTAGAAGAGGCTTTAAAAGGCTGTGATTTTGACGCAGAAATTTTCTATAAACTAGCTCAATGTTACATGCTTACTAACGATTACGCTAAGGCAAAAGAAAGTTTTAAAAGAACGCTTAAATTCCTGCCGAATCATATCTCTACACTGAAATATTTAGGAAATATTAAATAGCTAAGCCATATAACCTAGATTTAACATAAGAAGCGTAAAGAATGAACATAAGAGAAATCAAATCTTAGGAGTCAGATATGGAAATCAAGGGAATAGGAATAGACTTTAGGTCAACCCTACCTATATCTGAGATTAGTAGATTACAGAGTACGACTGCTAGGGAAGTCTCGACTAATAGTGTTAGTAAGAGAGAGATTCCAGCCGACTCTGTATCTCTGAGTTTTATTGATACCGTGAAAAGCTCTAAGAAAGAGAATCCGCGGGTGCAGCAGATCAAAGAACAGGTAGCCAACGGCACCTATAAGATACCTAGTGGTTCAGCTATCTTAGATAAAGTTCCACAATTCGCAGAGTTATTTTAAAAGATTAAGATCTAAGGGGGAAAATAACATGAGAGAGAGAGAAAGAAAAAATAATCGGAAACGGCTCTAGAAATAATACAAACTATTTGCCACTACTTGATAAAATACTCTTATTATAGTATAAGGCTTTTTCTTTATAGGGTATAACAACGATATAAATCCATAGTGCGAGGTAAATCATGGGGATTGAAGGAATAAATCCTAATAACTACAGTAACTTTTCGATCGACACGTTCGGCGTAGGCAGCTCTTATTCTGGCTCATCTAGAGTAAAGCGGGCTAGCGAAGCGATTGAGAGTTCTGGATCGTTCTCTAATGTTGAAGGTGATGTCGCAGAGATTAGCGAAGAAGCTACACAAGGCTTCTTAGGTCTAAGCAATGACTCTGCAGGATCTACAGCAAGAGCAGAGCGGGTGAAATCACTGAAAACATTAATTGATAAAGGTGAATATTTCAATGAAGTAGGTTCCTTCCAAGTAGCTGGCGATCCTGGTTTGATCGAAGCTATATTAGGATAGATTTACTAAGTGCTTGTGACTTTTTAATTAAGGAACTGGCCGAATGAAAGAACTAACTGAAATATTAGATGAAGAGTGCGAAGTATACTCCAAGTATCTTAAGCTTGCGGGTAAAAAACGCGAGGCACTTATCAAGAATAATATTGATCTGCTGCCGAAAATAACAGACATAGAGAGGAAGCTCTCTACTAAAATTTTACAGCTTGAAAACAAACGCAAACTGTTTTTAAGAGAAGAAGGGTACGAAACTAACGTCACAATTGGCGAGATTTTAACGAGTCTCGCTAATCGCGATGAACACGAGAGTCAAGAGACTCTAGAACAGACGGCGAAAAGACTCAAAGAGACTCTAGAACAGTGTAAAAAATTTAACGATAACAATATGGCTTTAGTAAGACAGTCTTCCAGTTATATCAATCATATGATTAAGGTATTTACTAAGTCCGATAAATCAAGTGAAAGTGCTACTTATCAAAAGAACGCAGCAGGGAAAATTGAAAATATAAGGTTGGCCGATATACAAGGTTAGTTTTCACGGCCCTTAAATTCAATTATCTATGACAGCAGTTTTTCTAGTACTCGTATCCGTCTGTATCTTCGGTGGCTTCATGCTCGAAGGTGGCCCGATACATGCTATTTATTCTGTTTGGCAAGAATATATAATTATTTTCGGTGGTAGTACTGCGATATTCCTCGCAATGTGTCCAGGAAAGGTTTTAAAGAGTATTCTCGCGAATTTAAGCAGACCTTTTAAAGAAAGTCCGTATACTATGGACTGTTTCGCAGAGTCATTACAGATGATGTACGAATGCTTCGTTAATTTAAAACGTGGCGGAATGTTAAGTATGGAGAAAGATGTCTCAGAACCCTCTAGCAGCTCCATCTTCACTAAATATCCCAGTTTCCTAAATAATCATCATGCGGTACATTTTTTCTGTGATTCATTAAAACTAGTCATTAACTATAACTCCAAGCCTGATGAAATAGAAACCGTTATGAATGCAGAGATAGATGCACATCATGCCGAAGCAGCTATTGGTCCTGGAGCTATTAACCGTATTGCAGATGCTATGCCGGCAGTAGGTATAGTTGCAGCCGTTTTAGGAGTTATTATTGCGATGGCTCACATAGACGGACCACCATCAGAATTAGGTCATAAGGTATCAGCTGCTCTTACTGGTACACTATTAGGTATTCTTGCAGCTTATGGCTACTACCAACCAATAGCACAGCACATTGAATATTTAAATGCTGACGAGTCACAGTATTATCAAATGCTAAAAGAAGGTCTAGTCAGTTATTTAAATGGCGCAGAGCCATTAGCTTCTGTAGAAATCGCCCGTAGAACTATTTTCCATTATAATCGTCCAAGTGGCGCAGCTCTAGAAGATGCTCTAACGAGCATTAAGCCTCGAAGCAAGTAACTGTTCCATTAATTCTAAAGACTTTTCGCCAAGAGAGTTTCCTGCAACAATCAAGGCATTTCTAATTAAACCCTTACGTTTAGTCCTAGACAAAGGGGTTTCACCAAATTTAAAGAAGTAGATTTTATCCAACAATTCATCAAAATCTTTCTTTGAGAGGTTTTCCAGCCCATCATTAATTTCACCAAATTCAGGATTTTTATTCCTTAACTTAAAAATTTCTTTACGAGCATAATCTAGAAGTCTCTTTTCACCACTTTCTTCACAGGCTTTAACAAAATATTTCTCAAAAGTGGCTCTATCTAAAGAAAGTACTAAAGGCAGATATAACCAATGCCCAACACCTGCTTCAGGAGCGAATTCTGGAAATATAAGCTTTGAAACTGTACCCTGTGCAGCGGTCTTTACTTGAACGTACATATCTACAGTAGAAGCTTTACGATTATATGGACAGACTTCTTGACAGAGATCACAGCCAAAAACCCACTCCCCGATTCCTTTTCTCATTTCCGCTGGAATTTCCCCACGATTTTCTATAGTCCAATAACTTATACATTTACGTGCATCAAGAAAATAAGGATCATCTAAAGCTCCAGTAGGACAGGTATCTATGCAACGAGTACATTTAGCACAAAGAGACCGCTGCACAACTCCATTTTTTGCGTTTTCATCGGTCTGATAAATAGAGTTATGTTCACTCTCTTCAGGATCTGGCTCAAATTCAAAGTCTGTAATTAGCTCTGCGATAAATTTATAACTACCAGATTTTTTAGAAATAAGAAGAGTATTTTTACCCTGAAAGCCCAGTCCAGCCTTAACGGCAAAGCTTTTCTCCAAGAGCGGAACTGCATCCGTAAAAAAACGTGACTGGGCTAAAAGATTTTTAAAAGCCTCTGAGTATAAGGCTAGTTCTTTAATCTTTTTTCTTAAAACCTTATGATAGTCTCTACCAACCGCATAAGAGGCGACTCGTCCATAATCTAAAGATGGTCTTGCTGGAACTGGACTATAATAGTCTGCTGTGAATATCAATAAAGTTTTAGCTGAATTCAATAGAAACTCTGGTCTTGCATTAATAGGCTGAACCCTAGTCATATAGCTCATTTCAGCGGCATAGCCCTTATCTCGCCATTCATGAAATAATTTTTCATCCTCTACAAGTGGGCGCGCTGAAATAAAACGTAAATCAGAAAAGCCAAACTCAATAGCCTCTTTTTTTAAGACTTCCTTGAGTAGCTGCGACACCAGTAAAGAATCTCCTACCTAAATAGTCCAGAGATAGAACCATTAGTGTGAATTCTACGTATAGCTTCAGCCATAAAAGGAGCGATAGAAACCTGCCTGATTTTTTTAGAGTTCAGCCATTCTTCCTTAAGTGGAATGGTATCTGTGATGATTAATTCTTCAATTGGAGATTCTTCGATGCGACTAAATGCTGGTCCTGAGAGCACTCCATGACTTGCACAAGCATAAACTTTTTTAGCACCCTTGTCTTTAATTAGCTGAGCGGCCTTCGTCATAGTACCTGCCGTGTCAATAAGATCATCTACCAGAATGGCGATTTTATCCGTTACATCACCAACTATATTAAAGACCTCTACATGATTCTGTTTATCATGATGCCTACGCTTATCTACAATAGCGATAGGAGCATCATCTAATAATTTAGCGTAAGCTCTAGCTCTAGTTACACCACCTACATCAGGGGATACGATAACCAGATCCTCAGTTCCAATAAAGCGTTTAATATAATCAATAAGTATAGGTGCTGCATGCACATGATCAATTAAAGTATCAAAAAAACCTATAATCTGCTCTGAGTGAAGATCTAAGCAAATAACTCTGTCCGCACCAGCCGCTGCTATTAGCTTTGCAACCAACTTACTGGTAATAGGCTCTCTACCAGCAGCTTTCCTATCTTGCCTTGCATAACCATAATAAGGCATGATGACATTTATTTTCTGCGCTGAAGCCCTTTTCAGAGAATCTATAATAATAAAAAGTTCCATTAAATTTTCATTTACTGGAGGGTGCGTAGCTTGAATTAAAAAAACCTCACAGCCACGAATGCTTTCTTGGATTTGAACATAAATCTCACCATCAGAAAAAGGCTGTATTTTAATCTTGCCTAATTCAAGCCCTAACTCCTTGGCTATTTCTTCACCCAGCTTAGGATTAGCTCTGCCAGTGAATATCTTCACTGTTCCCTCACTAGCTAAATCAAATTGAGTCAAGTCGTCTGGCAATCCAAGTGTCTTTAACATAATATGTATTTCCAAATTTTAGCAAATTAAGAAATTTTTTGCTTATTTACTAGAGTTATAATTAATAATTATGTGTCCCAACTGTGTATTAAATTCAGCAGGAGCATGGTCCTATTTAGGACCCGGACTGATTTGCGGGCTTTTTCTCGTGGTCGGCATATTGTTTTATATTAAGACTAAGCAGAGTGGCGAATTCGACGGAGATGAAGAAGAAGCTAAATACAATGTTTTTGAGGAGTAATTAATGAAAGCTGTAATACTCGCTGGGGGCTTAGGTACTAGAATTACCGAAGAGTCCTATTTAAAGCCTAAGCCTATGATAGAAATAGGTAATAAACCTATTCTCTGGCATATTATGAAAATTTACTCCACTCATGGAATCAATGATTTTGTGATTTGCTCAGGATACAAGAGTTACATAATTAAAGAATATTTCGCTAATTACTTTCTACATCAGTCAGATGTTACCTTTGATATGTCTAAAAATCATATGGAAATTCATCATAATACCTGTGAACCTTGGAAAGTTACCATTGTAGATACTGGTGAAAGTACCATGACTGGAGGTCGCTTAAAGCGAATCAAAGACTATGTCAAAGATGAAACTTTCTGCATGACTTATGGAGACGGAGTCTCTGACGTTGACTTAACAGAATTAATTAAAGTACATAAACAGTCAGGTAAATTAGCTACATTAACAGCCGTTTGCCCACCTAGAAGGTTCGGTGTTCTAAATTTAAATAAAGATGATTCGATAAAATCATTCCAAGAAAAACCTGTAGACATTGATACTGGATGGGTTAATGGCGGTTTCTTCGTTTTAGAACCCGAGATATTAAACTTAATTAAAGATGATTCGACTATTTGGGAAAAAGGTCCATTAGAGTTCTTATCCTTAAGTAATCAAATTTCTGCCTTTAAACATGATGGCTTTTGGTTACCTATGGATACTTTAAGAGACAAGCTTGAACTAGAGAGGCTTTGGGAATCTGGCAAGGCTCCATGGAAAATCTGGGAATAAGCTAGCTTATGGAAATAGTTTCCGTTAATCCCCTGGAATCAGAAAAAGATTTTCGCTTGTATCTTCAAAAATTAGGGGAAAACCAACTCTCTCTTTTTTTCAATCTAAAAGAACTTCTTTCTGGTAAGTCAATTCCAGACTATCTTATACAGTATTGTAACAAGGGACTGTTGCCAATCCCAACAAGTAAATACCGATAGATATTTACATTAAGAGTCTTTGCAGGAGTATGTTTTGATATTGAAGTAGACAAAGACATGTTTGGTAACGAGTCTTTTCAATTAGATTTTCATTCAAAACTTTTGGAGGATTTAGTTTCAAAAGATCATACGTATAGGAAGCTATTAAAGCTAGTAGATAAAGCATATCCAGT
>JAGWWP010000039.1 GCA_018970325.1 Cyanobacteria bacterium REEB446
CTGATTGGGAAAATGGAAAGGAAGTGCAAAAAAGAAATGTTTAAAGCTGCAATTCATGAATTTGACAAGATTCCAAAGAATAAAAGGCTAACTTTAACCCTAGGCAATGGAACAGAATTTACTTCCCATGAAGCAATCACAGAGATCACAGGACTTGAATGCTACTTTGCAGATCCATATAGTTCTTGGCAAAGCAGCTTGATCGAATAGCATTCTTAATTAATAACCGTCCTAGAAAAAGGCTAGCTTACAGAACACCACTTGAAGTGTTTTTTGATACGGGATAGCCCAAAATCCCCCCCTGAAACAAGCTTTCACAGTGCGGTTCGCGCTAGCCATGCTAATGGCATAAAGTGAAGAGAGATGGAATTTCTGCAAGAAATTCCATCTCTCTTGATAAACTTCTCCCTGAAATCTAATTAACAATTTGCTTAAATTATTGAAAATTTAACTTCAGATCTGAATTCAGGACCACTTGTAAGTACCATTCTTAAACAATTATCCTGACAATTACAAAGGCAATGCGTAAGTACTTTTACTTTAAGTTCAACATTTTTTTTCAATACCGCTTAAAATATATTTCAATGCCTCTTCCTTTCTCATCTCCTGGACCTATATTATTCGACTTCGGTGTTACGCAGGTTCGCTGGTATGGTCTAATGACCGCTCTTGGCTGCCTGACGGCCATTTATGCTGGTTCTAATATCCTGAAGGAAAGAGCATTAAAGAATAACCTTAATATCTCGTTCGACGATTTTTCCAATTTTGCTTTAGTCGCGGTAGTTACTGGAATTATCGGTGCTAGAGCTTGGTTTGTCTTATTAAATATAGATTATTTCTGGGAACATCCTCTGGAATCTTATCAGATCTGGCTTGGTGGGCAGAGTATACAGGGTGGTCTTATTGGAGGCATATTAGGTACTTGGGTTTATAGTTATTTTTTTCAGAAATCGAAAAAAAATTCTGAATTAAATTTAAGTGAAAATGCAGAGAATGGGGTTGAGCATAGCTCTCAAGCTAGCTACTATAGCTTGCAGCTAAGTGCCTTAGCTATAACAGCTCCATTAGGGCAAGCTATCGGCAGATGGGGAAACTTCTTTAATGAAGAGGCTTTCGGCTCAATAACGAGTTTGCCTTGGGCATTATATATCAGCCACACGGGTAAATATCACCATCCCACTTTTTTATATGAAATGATCTGGAATCTACTCAGCTTCAGCATTTTAATAAACACTCACAAAAAACTAGAGAATAAACAGTGTATAGGATTATATTTTATACTTTATTCTCTAGGACGGGTTTTCATAGAACAGCTTCGCACTGATAGTTTATACATAGGACCAGTAAAAGCAGCTAGCCTTATATCTGGTCTTTGGATCGTCCTAGGTCTTGGCCTGCTTTGGCAGAAACGCCAACCTGCAGATTAGTTTCTATCCATTTTAAGAAACTTTTCTTAAAATCAGTCCTTAAAATTATCTCAAAATCAGTATTATATTTTTCTTCTAGAGTCTTTTTTAATCTCCTTTGAGTGAAAGGATCTGGAGAAGTGAGTTCTTTTTTATCATATTCTTCTTCCTGTTTAAATTCTTCATCGGCTATATCTAAGACAAAAGAAGCTCTTTGAACGATGTCCAGGTAAGGCTCCTGCCGCCTATTCATTATAAACATATTAAGATGATGATCATAAAGACCCGCAAGATTATCATGCATCATTATCCTGCCACTCTCTGGAACTGTAGTTTTAGTCAATATCGCAGAAAGCTGGTCACTCCATGCTGGCTGTCCAGTATTACGAGGAATTTTATGCAATGCTTGCAATTTTGAAAGATATAAATTAGCTTTTTGAGAATCTGCCAAATTCAGGTATAGCGGATTATACAGGGTTTCGAATTTTATCTGTAGCTGCCTCCAAAGCAAGAGTATTTAAATACGGATAAGCAGTGTCTTGAAATTTCCTTGCTGGCTGCACAATCTGATAAGCCTTTAAAAGCTTTTCTAATGCTTTTGCAAAACCCCTTTCTAAAGTTATGCCATTTGCCTCAGCAAGTAGCCCCCCAAGCTCTTCATAGCGACTTTGATCCTCACCTCTCCCTCTTAAATTTTTCAAGGCTCCTAAAACCATGTTAAAGGATGATTGCTCATGATAATCTTTTTCTAATTTAAAATGATCATCTGCCACTCTTAATGTTCTTATCAAAATCTCCTGTAAAGGGTTCTTATTTTTTTCTTTATCAACCGGTCTTAAATTTAAATCCTCTTCGAATAATTCCGCTAAACTATGATCAACATCTGGAAAGATATTCCCTCCAGGATACTGAATATAAGTGTTTTCCAAAAGTCCTGCCAAGCTTCTAAAAAACACTTTCATAGTGTCTTGGCTAGTAGAGGCAGCTTCTATGGCATGCCGTGGGCTTACTGTTGTTAGCCGCATCTTTTCAGCTATTTTTCCAGTTTGCTCTAAAGCTACTGTTTCAATTAAAGATTTGACAAAATCACCTACGACAATTCGTTCTTGTGCTGTTAAATATTTTGGTTTTTCTGCATTAAAGATTTCTTGAGTTCTGTTAATTATCAATGATTTCTCATAAGGACTTAACTTTTTAATAGCTTTAGCCTCTAAAAATCGATCTCCGACTCTTCCTAAACGCTCTGTCAAAGGGGTAATAAGATTAATTTTTTGTAATTCCTTTACTATATTTCTAAATAAAATCCTTGCATTAGCTTCTGGATTAAAACCAGGTCTTACTACTCCAGCTTGATTAATCGGAATATTTTTAACAATGTCGCTATTTCCTAGACCTTCCACCATGACACAATTCAAGATAACAAGCATATCAAGAAAAGTTAATATGCATTTCTCGACCTTAATAAAAGCTTTCTTTTTAATAAAAAACTTTCATTAAGGTCAGCCCCCCTGGGGCTTCAGCTTTAGGCTTAATTAAACTTAAATCAGTTGATTTGGAAATAGCATCATTATCATCAGCAGTAACGAGATTTGAATTTTTTACTGAAAAATTCGGCTCCAATTGACTCACATCTTCACCCTTAGCCGCTAATTTTCCGACTTGAATAAGTTCTCCAACTATACGCCTCACCATATTTTTCAAGAAACGATTCGAACGAATATAATACTTAAAGCAGATACCACTCTCCTGGAGCATTTCAGACTTCGTAACATTACAGACTGGATTTTTAGCATAAGTTTCAGCTCTATAATAAGCACTAAAATCATGTTCGCCTAAGAATTTCTGTGCATGGTCTTGCATCGCATTAAAATCTAAAGATTCTTTCACCCAAATCAGACTATCCAAACGCAATACTGGTCTATGTTTACGAATAAATATTTTATACATATACTCTCTTGCAGTAGCCGAGAACCTTGCATCGAAATCATCTGCCACTGGCTCAATTTTCGCTATCACCATATCATCAGGTAAAATACCATTTAAACCGATTAAAATTTTATCGGGATTACATAAAACCAGCTCCGAGAAGGAATTATGAGATGGCTCAGATATTCCACTCTCATCGTCCTGATTTAAGTGAAAATTTACCACTTGCCCGATAGCATGAACGCCAGCGTCAGTGCGACTGGAAAAATCAGTAGAGATATTTGAGCGAAAATAGATACTTAAAGCTTTTTCTAATTCACCCTGCACAGTCCTTGGGGACTGCTCACAATCTTCAATTTCTGCACTTGACTGCTTTACATTCTGAATCTGCGAGCCAGAAAAAGCTTCACCATTATATTCAAGAATTAACTTAAAATTAGACAATTACTCTGCGTTAGCAACTACTACGACCAAAGCTGGGCGAATGACTTTTCCTTGCAGCTGATAACCAGTCTTAATAACCTCAAGAATAGTACCCTCTGGGTGTTCCTCTGAAGGCACACTCGTAACAGCCTCGTGTAAAGTCGGGTCAAAAAGCAGATCAGTTTTAACCTCAGCGATACCAATCGCCTGCAAAGACATCTGAAATTGCATCTTAAGCATATCAAAACTCTTCAGAATCTCCTCAAAAGCAGTCTCCATCTTTATACTCTTTTTAGCAAAATCAAAATTATCAATAGCTGGCAGTATAGCCTCAATCGTCGACTGGGCGCCATATTTACGCAAATCATCTTTATCTTTCTGAAAACGCTTCAGCATATTCTGCTGATCCGCCCATAATCTTTTATAACTTTCGTCAAGCTCCTCGAACTCTTTTTTTAATTTTTCATATTTAGCGAGCAAGCTAATATCAGCAGACGATTCAAAGCTCGCCGCAGCGTCCTTCTCACTTGAGGGTGAAGACTGCTTCTGGGTCAGTTCTTCCGATAACTCAAAAGAATCTACACTAGGATCTTGATTTAAACTGTCTTTCATATATTCTCTCATCTCAGCATCTTTAAGCATTTCCTGATTTAACTTCCGCTTCAATTCATCAATATTATTCTTTTTAACATCTATAAATTCATCGGACATAGAAATTCACCTTTGAGCTTTTATCATTTTAGCAAGTTTGAGCTAATCAATCTTTTCAAGTTCTCTATAGCCTTAGGAAAATAATTATATCTAATAGATTTTTCGTTTGAAAAGCTTATAAAAGCTCTATTTAAAGCTAGGAAAGTGTTTATAGTTTCTGCATCATTCTTAAAAATCAAACTCATCTCTGGAAGATAGTTTAAAAGACGCTCAGATGAATTAATGAGCGTTAGCATCTCTTCATCAGTCTTATCCATAGCGATTTTCAGTAAATTATAAAAAACAAAAATTTCAAGCGAAAATTCTCCATTAAAATCACCAAAGATTGGCTTTAGTATTTCCTCTGAAAATAACTCTGCGATAAAATCTAAAACTGAATCTAGATTAACATCTTTAGCCTTCTTATCTATCTTGTGATTAAGAACCCTACTAAAACGATTTGCCACAGGTATTTTAAGAAAATCCAACAAAATTTTCTGGTTAGCAGTATCTGAAAATAGCTGAGACATATCAAAAATTTTAAAAGCTTCTGGATAAATAAGCTCTAGCTGAGCAGCTTTCAAATAATAATCATCCCAGAAGCAAGCCAGCGCAGCTTCTTTCCCCAAATCATATTTAGGGAAAGAGTTCCCGAGTATATCATTCTTCAAATATAAGCCCTGAGAGAAACATGCATGACCAGCACTAGACCAAAAATTAAAATTTTTGTGATTATTCATCCACGACTTTACAGTCTCAGCCTTATCTCGCCTTAAGCAGATCACACGAACAGCAGTATTAGCAGTGAAGGGATATTCTTGTTCAGATCCAATTTCTACATTTTCAGCGTTAATGCTCTTTAGTAAAGGCTCTATATAGTTTAATAAAGAAAAATTAACTTCACCTACATTAGGATAGTCGATGGTAGATGTTTTACCGAGCTTCGCTAACAACAAGTTTAAACTTACTAAATCAAAACCCCAAGGCAATAAAACGCTTTCATGCAGAGTATTAACTTTCTGCAAATTAAGAAAAGTCATTAAACCCTGAGTGCCGCAGCGTCCTGTACCTATTCCAAGCACTATCATGGGACTGCTCCCAATCTTCAATTTCTGCATTTTCGTCATTCCCTTAAAGGCTGATTTCATGCAATTTATAAACAGGGCCTTCGGTACAGACTCTAGAGTAGCTTTTATCCCTCTCAAAACCCTCATTATAATTACATACACAAGCAAGACAAGCACCAACCCCACAACCCATACGCTCTTCAAGAGACATATAAGCCAGCTTATCTGAGCTAATCCTAGATTGCAAAGCTTTTAGCATTGCCTTGGGACCACAACTATACATAACATCATAGGACGGCTCGCAATCTACAATTTCTGCGCTTTCTATTTCTGCAAGTGCATCTATCACAAAGCCTTTCATGCCATAACTACCGTCCACAGTCGTTATAAAGACTTCACCTAAACTCTTAAACTCATTTTCATAAAATACATCTTTAGCAGCGTTAAAACCTAATATCGAAATAATGCTATGCCCAGCAGCTTTCAGCTTACGTCCTAAATAATATAGAGGTGGAACACCGATACCACCGCCGATTAGTAATATTTTTTTACTTAAGCATTGTTGCTGAAGGTCACCTGCCGCATTTTTATCACCATTGTATCCAGCTGGTAATTCAAAATTATTTCCAAGTGGAGCTAAGATATCAATCTTTTCACCAGCCCGATATTCGCTCAACAGCGTGGTTCCCCGTCCTTCCCTACGATAAAGCACAGTAAGATATCTTTCATCATCACTAATGTCGCATATACTCATAGGTCTTCTCAAAAGAGGATCTAATCCCTTAGAGCATTTCACGTGTAAAAATTTACCAGGCTTAAACTCATCATGCGGGAAATTGTCTTCAAGAACCAATTTAAAGATATTATCTGCGATAAGAGTATTTTCTACAACATTTGGAAATATTTTTTTCATCGAATTGCCCTCTCTAATACTGCCATACGTACCGCTACACCGTTAGCGACCTGCTTAAAAATTAAAGACCTATCTGATTCTACTAATTCATCATCTATCTCAACACCTCGATTAAAAGGTGCTGGATGCATAATTTTAGTATGTGCTTGCATTAAAGCTAACCTAGTAGAAGTTAAGCCGAACTGGTCACGGTAATGACCTAAGCTAATATTATGTCTTTCGTTCTGAATTCTTAGTAACATCACCACATCAGCAGTATTCAGAGCTTCTTCTATACTTAGAACCTTCATTTTAAAAGGAAAAGCATTAGTATCTGGGATAAAAACATCTGGTCCGCAGAGACTTACATTCGCCCCGAACCGCTGTAAAGCATGCAGAGAAGACCTCGCGACTCTACTATGTTTCACATCACCGATAATACTTACTTTTAAGCCTTCAAAGCTACCAAACTCTTTTTTAATAGTCATTAAATCCAAAAGTGCCTGCGTCGGATGCTCACTAATACCAGCCCCTGCATTAATTAAAGATGTCGTTTTAATTTTATCTGCGATCTCCGAGAGTAAATATTCTTCAGATGAACGCACTATCGCTATCCCTACACCCATAGACTCTAAAGTTCTAATCGTGTCATAAAAAGTCTCCCCCTTCTGAGAACTAGAACTTTTATAATCAAAATTAAGAACGTGTAAATTTAGCTTCTTTGCAGCCACTTCGAAGGAAAACCTAGTCCTCGTACTAGGTTCAAAAAACAAATTACAAACTATAGGTTTATTTAAAGACTTTAAAGATTCTGGCAGTTCATCATCACTCTGTGATGCCCAATATTCAGCCCTATCAAGAATACTTAATATCTCCTCACGAGATAATTCTGCAAGAGAAATTAAGTGCTTAGCGTACATTCCAACAAATAATCCTAACATGGCACTGCTGCCGAACTCCAATTTCTGCGTTTTCATCTTTATGCGTGCCTTGATTAAAGCTCTAAGCCTAATTCCTTAAAAAGCTCTCGCCAAGGAAGAATTAATACATTTCCCTCTTTTCTCCTTCTTGGGCTTAAACTACAACAAATAAGTTTAGCCTTAGGAACTTCTTCTGCAAAGCTCTCTAAACCACGCAAATCTTTAGGCTTAATATTAACATCCTTTGCCTTAATTTCTATCGCAAAGATGCCACGAGAAGGACTTTCAGCAATAAGATCAACTTCGAGCCCAGAGCTTGTTCTGTAATAAGAGAATTTAAAATCAGTTCTGAAAGTATCTGCAATACTTATAAGTTCCCTTATAATAAAATGCTCAAAGCTTTTCCCAAAACTACTATTTCCTTCTGAACTAGCTAGGGACAAGCTATTAGCTAAAGCTCTTTGAACTCCCATATCAAAAAGATAAAATTTAGGACGCTTAGAAAGCCGCTTGCGAATTGATCTTGTGTAAGGTAAAAGAAAAAAACCTATAAGCGTATCTTCTAGAATTTGAAAATACTCTTTGACAGTGTTTGCACTTACACCTATATCAGCAGAAATATTTGAATAGTTAATCTGATTACCATTTTCTTCAGCGACAAAATCAAGAAAACTCATAAAACTCGTGAGATTACGCAATAAAGCCTCTTCCTGAATTTCCTCTCGCAGATAAGTACCGCAATAAGCTTTCAGTTTTTCTTTACGAATCTCTGCATCTTTGTCTAAATAAATAGCAGGCAAAGTACCATAGTCTAAAGCCTTGTTCAAATCAAAGCTTGCACCTAATTCTAAAAAATTTAATGGATACAATGAATAACTCAAAGCCCTACCAGCAAGTAAATTGGCTTGACCTCGCTTAAGCTTTCTTGCAGATGAACCACTTAAAACAAATCTTGGATTAGATTTATCATTCTCAATCAAATAGTGAACTATGTTTAAAAGCTCTGGTACTCTCTGAATTTCATCTATTACCACGTGCGTAATAGCTAAATCTCTTGCTAGGACTTCATCTTTAAGTAAGTCTGGGCGTTTTAGATATCTCTGATAATTACTAGCTAATAATAGATCAATAAAAATAGTTCGATCATCAGAAAAACTATCTTGAAGTAAAGTGCTTTTACCAACCTGCCTTGGACCAAAGAGAAAAAAACTTCGATCTTTAGGCAATATCAAACTTCTTGTAAAAGCAGAGTCCATTTAGACAATTTACCACAAATTCGCAGCACGGTTGCGAATTTGTGTGGATTTTCAGCATAACTACTGCGGATTTGCATGAATTTCTCGCAGAAATTATGCGAGGGACTGCTCACAAACGCAGAAATTGGAGTTTGCGAGTAGTAGCTTACAAGGCAGAGACGCCATCTATCCAAGCCCCACCTAAAACTTTCTCTGGATGAACTGGATCATAAAATACCATCGCCTGACCTGGAGTAACAGATTCAACAGGTTCTTTAAACTGTACTTCCACGAAATCAGAAGCATCTACATAGACTTGAGCAAGAGTAGGCTCCGCATTATAACGAATCTTAGTTAAGGCAGCAAAGGAATTCTCAGCATCTAATACTGGGGTGCCAATCATATTTCTTCTATTTCCTATAGCTCTCTGAGACAGTAACTCTTCTTTAGTTCCGACGTAGACGGTATTTGCATTAGGATCTATTTTCGTTACATACAACGGCTCAGAATAAGCGATACCAAGACCTTTACGCTGACCATAAGTGTAATTAAAACTCCCCTTATGATAGCCAAGTACCAGACCTGAACTGGCAAGAATAATAGGACCTTCCTTCTCTCCAAGTATACGTGTTAAATAATCAGCATTAGTCATGCCATTACTAACGAAACAGATATCTTGGGAATCAGCTTTAGAAGCGACACACAGCTCACCTATATTCGCAAGATCGCGAACTTCATCTTTATTAAAATCAGCTAAAGGGAAAATCGTCTTAGAGAGCTGGTCTTGAGTCAAACCCCAAAGCATATAGCTCTGATCTTTTTTATTTCCTAAAGATCTATAGAGATGCCACTCTTGCGCCTGATCTTCTAAAACCAAGCGAGCATAATGACCAGAAGCCAAATGGGTAGCACCTAAACTTTGAATAGAGTAATCCAATAAAGCACCCCATTTCATATCATTATTACAACTAATACAAGGAATAGGAGTTTCCCCGCGAGCATATGACTGATGGAAATCTTTTATGATCCCGTCAGCGAAGGCCTGCCTTAAATCTACAGCGTGATGCTCTACACCTAAATGATCGCAGATCCTTACAGCATCGACTACGCCATTATCACAGCATTTACCAGAACCTGATATTAACCAAGCTGTTATCCCAAAAACCTCATAACCTAATTCCTTTAAAAGATAAATCGCGACAGAGCTATCAACCCCACCACTCATAGCCACAGCTATTTTCGCAGTTTTAGGATCTGGGAGGAAATTATTAGAGCGAGCTTGCTCTAAATAGGATTTTAATTTATCCATAGATTATCGAACCAAGTCTTATGATATTACACATTAGATAAATAAATCTAGGATAATTCATTTTTGGCGAGCAGTCTCGAAAACGCAGAAATTGGAGTTCGGCAGCAGTGCGATAAGACTAGAGCTTAAAGCTGAGTGCTAGATGCAAGATTAGACCTCTGAATATATAGATTAATGTATGGATTTTGGACTAAATAGTTTAAGTAGCTAATACTAAAGTTTTTTTATTAGCTAACAAAAACTACTGTTTTATGGGTATTCAAGGACTTAGCTATAACGTCCTCGGCATGCAGGTTTCGCAGGCTGGGCTTAGAGTTACTAACCATAATATAGCAAATAGTACGACTGCTAATTACTCTCGCAAACTTTTACTACAAGACACTGTAGTAGCTCAGGATGTAGCTTTAAAAAAAATTGCTACTGGCGTCAAAGTAGATGACGTAATAAGAGCAAAAAATAACTTTTTAGATAATCAATATAGAGACAATCTTCAACAACAAGCTTTTTTTGAAAAACTTGAAGCAATTAATTCTCAGATGACATCCATTCTCGGTGAGCCTTCTGACCAGCTTTTATTAAAGAACCTTCAGGATTTTTATAAAACTGCAAATGATCTAAATCAAAACCCCGACAACGCTACCAATAGGCAAGCCTTCATAAACAGTGCAAAAGGACTAACTAGTGCGTTTAATACTACTCATCGCAGCCTAGATATTATCAAAGAAAGCTTAAATGCCAAAGGCAATGGTGAACTAAAAAAAACCATTGACATCTTGAATATTAAATTTCAAAAACTTAGCTTAGCTCAAAAACAAATTAATATCCTAAGAGCAAATAGTCTCGACGTAAGCAGCCTAGAAGATCAGCGTGATGCTCAACTCAACGATATAAATAAATACTCTGACCTAAACATTAAAGTAAATCAAGCTGGAGATTTTTACCAAGTTAGAGCGGGCATACACCCCAGTCCCAATGAAGAGGCTAAAATTCAAGGCACTGTAATGTTTTCCAATTTAGATAGTCCTATAATCCCCGCGATCACAGCTGGTAACAGGCAGCTAGATTTAAGTATAAATAACGGCAATGGATCAACAGTCAATACCCGTCACGGTAAATGGCTCTAGCGCTTTAGATATGTCACTAGCCGACACTGGTGGTGTTAATTACACTCTAGATATAGATTACGGCAATGACAAAATCACAGATGGTGTTTTAGCAAGCAAATTAATACTCAAACAGAATAGTATCAAACAAGGAACTATAGAAGTCAAGGGTGGAATACTTGGTGCTCAATTTAAGGCAATTAACGAATCCATACCAAAAGCCAAAGAAGAATTATCCATCATCGCCATGGGTCTTAAAAATACTATTAATTCTTTACTCAAAGCTGGTACGACCTTAGATGGCAAGCCAGGACAAGATCTTTTCACTGGCAGCGATGCTGGAAACATTAGCGTAGCTACAAACATGCTTAACAACACGACTTTACTTGCTGTAGGTGAGCTTAAAAATTCAGGGGGAATCTCTCTCGGTGAGAATAGCATTATCAATAAAATCACGAATTTATTTAACGATAAAGGAGCGTTAATCAGCACAACAAATTCAGCAGAAAAATTTTATTTAAAAGCGAGTGACACTAACTATCAAATTTCAAAGCTACCCATAATTTCAGGTGCAGATTTAAATGTTGGCAAGTGTGGATCGCATAGCGATTCAGGGTGCCGATGCCAAACGACTAAAAGAAGTCTACACTGATATTTCAGAAGCACTAAATACACAAATACAAAGCATTCAAGGCGTTAACATGGAAGATGAAGCAGCAAATTTATTAATGTTTCAAAAAGCATTTGGGGCAAATTCCCGAGCCTTTTCTGCAATCAATCAATCAATCGAAGATATATTCACCTTTATAAGTTAGTCTAGATGAGGGTCTTGCCCCTAGAAATTAGACCAAAGAATCTAACAGTAGAACTATAAATCTTGGACTAAATAGTATATATGACGGGAATTGGACGAGTCGGTTTTATGCAACGCATGACCAGCATCAAAGAGCAAGTGCTATTAAGCCAAGGTACTTACGTAGAGGATAGCTTAAAACTAAACTCTGGCAATAAAATCCTTAGAATCTCAGATAATCCAGCTGCCGTAAAAAAAATAAATGAATATTCAGGAAGCATTCTCGAAGCCAAAGAAAAATCAAGCGTAAAGAGTACTGTAGAATCTCTTTTAAGTATTAGCGAAACAGCTATTTCTGACATCAAAAAAATCCTAGATGATATTAAAACAGATACCTTAAGTGCAAGCAACGCAACAGCCAATGATGCAGATAGGGAAGCTTACGCCGACGTCTTGCTCGCATCAACTGAAAATTTATTTAGACTCGCTAATTCAAAGGTTAATGGTCAATTTATTTTCTCAGGCAAGCAATCAGACAAAAAAACTATAGACTTCAATCCAGATAACCTTTTCTTTCAAAATCAATATCTCGAAGGAGCTACTGACCAAGGACCTCGCGAGGTATATGGAACTAATTCAAGCATCACCCTTGATGATCTATTCAATAGCACTGCTTCCCCAGCCATAATATCAAGTAAGAGTGCCGCAAATGCAACTATCACAAGCAATAGCGACATCCGATTAGTCATCGAAGATGGCAATGGCAATGTTTTCGACACTGGAAACATAAACCTCCCAGCTGGTACTGCAATGTTTCCTCCAGCCCTACCAAATGTAGTTGGAATCATTAATGCCTCTGCAAATGCCGTAGGTTTAGTCGGAAACATCACCAAAGAAAATCCAGTGGGCTTCCTTGAATTCAATACATCTTTAATCACGGGCAACAAAAGCAACAAAAGTGCTGCGATCAGCATAGGGAACGGCACGACATTAGGCTCTGCCCTAAATGATTTCAAGATTACCGCTCATAAAACAAATGGTGAAAGCCAAAATATTCAAAATACTTTAGCTGAATTATACAAAGCTTATGTTGCAAATGATGTAGTTGGAATTAAAACTGCAATGGTAGACCTAGATGCAAATGTTTCCAGAGCCATTAATAAACAAACTTTGGCTGGTGAACTAAAAAATAAATTTGAAGAATCAAGAATTCAAGATGAGGATCAGATAGACTCACTCAAGCTTAGAAAATCTTCATTAGAAGATATACCAACCGCTGAAGCCATAGTCAATGCAAACAAATCAAAACTCGTCTTAGACAATGTTCTTCGCAATGCCTCTTCTTTAGCTAGCGCAAACATCTTTAATTTTTTAAGTTTCTAACATTATGGTCGACAGAATTAGTACAAAACAGATATACAATGCCTTTCATCAAAATATTTTTGAGAACCAAGCCTCTTTAATTGAAGCTTCGAACAAAATCAACACTGGCATTAAATTCAAAAACAATTATGATGATCCCCGTGCAAGCTCACTTTCTCTGGACTTCGAAGGACAAATACTGAACAATGATATGGTCTTGAAAAACCGTGGCAATGTACAAACAGAACTCGAGTTAGCAGAAAATTCACTGGGTCAGATGAAAGACAATATGGATAAAGTTAAAGAATTAATCTTAACTGCTGCTAATGCAAGTACAGACCCAAGTGCATTAGATATTCTTAAAACTGAAATAAGAAGTATCGGTCAAGCATTAATGCAGCTTGGCAATACCAAATCTGGTGAAAATTATATTTTCGCTGGTAAACAAAGTAACTTAGTTCCATTTGAGTTACTTGATCCTAGTCAAAGCTTCTCTCAAACTATCTACAAAGAAGGTCTGGACAATGGCAAACAAAAAGATGCAGAGAATATTCAAACAAGCTTTGATATAAAAAACGTATTCCTTGGGACGGGTTCACCGGCTTTAGTTCAAGGAATAAAAGTTAACCCAACAATTAGTGCTCCTGGTGGAAACCTAGATTTAACCGTTAACGACGGTGCTGGTGGAAAGAAAAATTTTAGTGTTGCGTTAACTACAGGTGATAATCTTGTTGCTATAAGAAATAAAATAAATACCGCATTTACTGCTGCTGGTGGCTCTGGAACGATAGCACAGATAAATCCTCCTTGGCAACTTAAATTTAATACCAGCCTTATAACTGGTAATAGTCTTAACACTAAAGCCAAAATAGATATACTAAAAACTTCTAACAATAGCGTACTGAATGATATTGGCATAAGCATAAACTCTAATACTGGTGAAGACCTAGGCTCACTACAGATTTTAGATCAAGTAGAATTAGCCTTAGGTCAAAGAGATAAAAATGCCCTGCAATTATTACTAGAAAAGGTCGATGACAACAACAGCAAGCTCTTAGAATTAAGATCAAAAGTAGGATTGACTTTAAATAAATTACAGAATTTAAATTCAATTAATCAAAATTTTGATACTCTTTTGCAGACTGGTCTTTCTCGCGTTAAAGATATAGATTTTATTGATACCACCTCTGAGCTTAACAATGCTCAAGCAAGGCTATCAAGCTCTATAGAAACAGCGTCTAATTTTTTTAGATCAAATTTAAGTAATTTCCTAGGAGGGTAACAGATGAGTTTTCAAGGTCTTTATATTAGTGTCGCGGGTATGCAAGCCTCACAAGCTGGTTTAAATATTACAAACCAGAATATAGCCAATACTAATACTCCTAACTATTCTAGAAAATTAGTTAATCAAAGTGACGCAAATACTATGTTTGTCGCCCAGAAAGACATTCCTAGCGGTGTTTTCGTAGAGGATATATCTAGAGCTAAAAACTTTTTTTTAGATTTACAATATCGCAATCATGTATCTAGCCTAGGCTACCACGATGAGCTCAGCAAACTTAGTTCAAATATAAATGATCTTTTAGGTAAACCTGGAAATATTACACTGAATGAAAAACTCCAGAATTTCTTCACCGCCGCAAATGACTTAACAGCAAACCCTGAACTAGAAACACTTAGAACTACTTTCATCAACTCAGCACAAGCTTTAGCTAAAAGCTTTAACGAAACAGATAACAGTATTGCAAAAATTAAAGAAGACGTAGATGCCATGCCAAATGGTGGCCTCAATACAAAAGTCAAACAACTAAACGATACTTTAAGTTCTATCAGCTCAGTTCAAAAACAAATCAATCTTCTCAGAGCTGTTGGTCGAGATGCTACTAGCCTGCAAGATCAAAGAGATGGTTTACTAGACAAGCTAAGTGAATTAATCGACTTCGATGTTAAGTTAGGTCAGGATGGTGAATTTTACCAAATTAGAACTAAACTATATCCGACAGAAGCTGGATTTACAGGGAATGCCGCATTTTTAAACCCCGACGCGGTACTTAGCAATGGAGCTTCAGTTCCACCAACTATTACAGAAGGTGTAAATAATGTTTTAAACCTCACAATAAATAACGGCAATGGTGCAACAACAACATTCACAGTCAATCTAGAAGCCAACTCCACGGTAAGAGAAACAATAGACCGCATTAATCAAAGCTTTCGCAACAATGGTGGTCAAGGCAGTATCGCCTCTATAAATGAAGACAATCAAATCAGCTTAGACCTACGCCTGGTAGATGATTCCGTCATCAATAGCACCAGTGCAATCTCTATTAATGCAGGTAGTACCGCTACAAACGTTCTAGGTCTTCCAGCTGCACCAAGCACATCTACTGGTGCAAGCCCACTAGATGTAATACTCTTAGATACTAGTGGACAGAGTTATCAGATAGAGTTAGAAACAGGTAACGATAAAAGCTCTCCTCACCCTGCTAAATTAATGCTTAGTAAAAATGGTGTTCAAATGGGAACCATAGTTCCGAAGGGTGGCAGAATAACAGGCTTAATTGATGGAACTAATTCAAGAATTCCAGAAATGCGTCAAGAAATATCTGATTTCGCCATGGGAATTAAAGATTTAGTAAATGGTATTTTACAGATGGGAGATACGACTACTGGTGCAGCGGGAGTTCCATTATTTACGGGAAATTCCGCGAAAGACTTCGCCGTTGCAAGCAACGTCCTTGCTGATACAAGTCTAATCGCCATAGGTCAAAATAGCCCTGGTGGTATCGGAGTAGGCGATAACTCTATTATCGAAGAACTATCTCAATTTTTCTTTGCAGATAAAGCTGTATTCAGCGACACTAAACAAGCCGAAAAAATATTTATAAAAGCAGGTGACCCTCTTATCGCCGCAGCTACTAATGGTCCTCCAGTAAGATCTAAATTAGCGATAGTCGCAGGCGACCCATTAAATGTCACACTCAAGGGTCTAATTAACGACAATGGCACTATGATGAACGCTGGAGCTAATAATCTTGGTGGTAACAGCCTGATGCGAATAGAATTTCTAGCAGCTGATGGTGTAACTGTCTTATCGACTGTAAACCCAAATACTGGTAATCCACCACCAAACGATTCGATAAACTGGTCTGGCAATGCCCCAGCTGGTGCAGCTTTCGTTCAATTCAGAATGAACGGTACTAGTTTCAATGATAATGATTTATCAGATAATTATGGTCACTTTGGTATAGAAGTTTATCAAAACAATAATGGTCTTTCTAGTAATTTCAATTCAAAAATGGCGAAGACCGTAGGAGACCTTGGTCAACAGGCAAGTATAGATAAAGAAAACCGCGACACTTCCTCGTATTTAGAATCAGCGATAGAGAATCAACGTCAAAGTACCAGCGGTGTGTCATTAGAAGAAGAAGCTGCTAATTTACTAGTTTACCAAAACGCTTTTGCGGCAAATGCAAGAGCATTTAGTACCATGAACTCGCTTTTAGATGAAATCATGAGGTTGATTTAATATTCATAACCATCACTTAACCAAAACCCCTTAAGAAATCAGTATGTCGGGCAACTCACTAGGTGCTGGTGGTAATTTCGCTAGCCAATTTCAACAAAACGCGAGTAATGCACAAAGTGCAGATAGATCTTTCCTGCAAAGAAATATTAGACAAGAAAAGCAAGTAGTTGAAAAACAAAATATTCAGGAAAGAACTGAAACAACTCAGGCAGATTCATTTTCAGATAAAAAACTTGAAGAAAATTTCTTTAAAGAAAAAATAGCTGGGAATTTAGATCTTAGAAAACAAATCACAGAACAGCAAAAGAATAGAACACAACAAAGCTCTATACATCCGGATGCAAATCCTCAAGAACAGCAAAGAATCGCAAGCTTTATTCCTCGCGTCCGCCAGCTAACTCAAAAACAAAACCTTGATGAAACAAAGCGCAATGAGGAGGAGGAAGAAAATCCCCACACATCAATGGCTAGTGATTTAGCCACTGACCAAAATTTAAATAAAAATATTAGTCAATCAGATCAAGCTCTAGAAAAATATAGAGCCTTTCATAAATCAGGGCAACCTGAATCTGGGAAAACCAGTAGAGTAAAAGCCTTAATCGCTCAAAAGAAAGAAGAAAGTCAACAAAAAACTCTAAGTAATTTATACGCTCAAGGTAAAAAATTACCCATACAGGGATTAGGATTGGGCAGAAGTGTTACTCAAATCAGGTATACAAAAGGGTATATCGCTTCACTACAGGGACAAGCTAAAGGAGAAGAAGCTTTTAGGGTAGCTAAAGGCTTAATCGGTCAAAATACTAATAAAGCTTCAACAGAGAAAGATTTATTACTATCTGAAGCTAACTTCAGTCCATTTAAAGCAAATGCAATAGCTTCACTAAGACAAAAATACATTAAAGAGCTGAAATTAAATAAAAATGAAAAGGCAAAACCACCGGCAAAAAGAGAAAAAGAGAAAGGGATGACTATTAGTGAAAATATTTATCAGTTTCTTGTGGAATTATTAAATATAGAGACCCCTTGGGAACTTGAGCCTGTTTGAGAAAAGTATTTAAATGTCTGAAGAAAAAGAATTAAGCCCAGCCCAGAAAAAAGCATTAAAAGACCAGACCATGGCGAAGGCCGCAATTAAAACTGCGATTCTCAGTTTCAATTCTAAAAAGAATGAAAAGCCACCAGAGCCTCTAGTAAATTACTGGAACCTACTCAGCAGAGATGACTGGAATCATCATCTGGAATTATTTGAGAAATATCTAAAAAATTATAATCAAGTCAAAATTAAACAATTATTATTCGATCTAGAACACTATTTAAAAGATTGTAAAAAAGTAATACCTCGTTTTAGTAAGAACCAGTCTGAGATCCTTTTACTAGTAGCTATCGGGAAAATTCAAGTCGCCGATTTTATTCAGCACATTGATAACATAGCTAGCAATCGAGAAAAACTCGACAGAGATATTCAAAGAAAAATTAAAACTTTAAACTGGCAGGATTTAAGTGATTTAGATAAGCTCGATGATCTGACTAAACAGCTTGATAAACCTAATCTTAAGAAAGCTGAAGTACAGAAAATAGATGAACAGATAGATCTCATCGAAGCAGCGATAAAACAGAGAAGAGAAGAGCGAAGCCAATTAGCTTTAAAATTAGTAGAGTGGAAAGCTAGAGGGAATATAGATATTATTAACGCTAACGGTTCAAAACTTGAGGCCTAGAGTTTAGTGGTAATATCAAATAATCTAATCAATGAGCTTATATATTTAAACTTTCAAGCAGAGTTTTATTTATAATAGATGGGAGTTAAGACGGTATAAGAAATGGCATTCTCAGAGCAAGAAAAGAAAAAATTTAAAGCGATAATCAGAAGATTACGTAAAGAGAAAGGTATACGTATCTATAAACACGAACTAGATACTGATCTACTAAAACTAAAAAAAGCTCAGCAAAGCATTATTGAAATTAAAGAAGCTAATAAAGATCATCCAAATGTATTAGAAGAAGCTGATAAATCAGTTAAAAAGCTTCAAGGCATCATTGATGATATTAATGAATACATGACTGTGCTTCACCCAGATGGGCTTATTGATATTGGTGGGGACACTAATACTCCGCAAAGCACTATCGTAGTCAGCGGTTGAGACCGCGGTCATTCGTCCTCCTCAGCCTTGAAACTGTACGTTGTGCAGCGGTCTCAATCACAAAGTGCCGCGCACAACTTCATTTTCTGCGTTTTCGGCAATAATTTAATAAACTAAGCAGAAAAAATGATTTTTTAACGTTAGCTTAACCATTTGGTGGATAAAGATTAGCATGGTGGAATATAACAATACAAATAGAGTGGGATTGAAGAGTGGTGTCCAAAATTCCGCGCCGACAAGTGATGTCAATAAATTAATAGCTGGCCTCAGAAATGATTACCGCAATGCCGTAGCAGATGGCGATGTAGCCAATATTGAGCTGCTTGAATCTACAATTCAGGAACTTGAATCACAAAGAGAAATGCCACAGGTGAGCCATGCGAAGTTTGTTCAAGCAAAGTCTCTCACTCAGCAATATCTTGAGGATGAGGATTTTTCTGAAGGTAAAGGGAGCTTCAATGTAGTTGGCCCTTCACTGGATATAGAAATCGCTGAAATCAGCGGGCCTTTTAAAACTTTTGAAGAATTTACAAGCTTTCAGCTCACTAGCCTTGCAGGCTTAGATAAGCTATTAGCAAGTAAATCTAAATAACACCAAATATATAAAGAAATGTTTAATGAATAGTTGACAAATATATATTGACACTGATAAAATTTTTAGCAAGGTTAAGGTTTCATTAAGAGACCTCAAGTAGCTAAATAATGTCAACTCCTACTTATAAAACGGGAAACCCTTATTTTGATGATGTTGCCTTTGCTAATTTGCAGAAGCAGATAAATAAAAACGGCTCTAGCACTAACTCAGATTTTTCGATAGATGAATTAGAAACAGACGATTTATCTGAGACTTACGCTGCAAGCCAAGTCGCCTCAAAAAAATCTGGGGCTTATAAGTCTGGTCAAGATTTAGATGATTTAAAGCAGGATTATTCTAATCTTGATGAGTTTACTGGCTGGAATCCTAAACTCCTAGAGAGTGAATCTAATAATTATTTCGACAATGATAGTCGTAAACGAAAACAATCGAGCGTAAATTCTAGGAAAAAAGTAAAAACCGCTACTAGCTTCGTAGATGAATTCGAAGACAGTGCCGTAGAGCGCTTTTTCGGTTTCGTCGATTCGATTATAAAGAATCTAGCAGAAATGGCTGATGAAGCCTTCGCCAAGATTAACCCTTTTAGTAACTGGATTACAGCTAAACCTAAACAGGTTAAGATGGCTCCACCACCGATGGCAGAACAGTCTCCACTCTTTTTAAGGGAGTCTTTTAAGCCTAAGAGAAGCCCACATTTGTGGAAATCTAACCCTAAGCCTTGGTGGCACCTTGCTTTCGGTAATGAAACGAATAACAAGGTTATAGAAAATCTGATTAAATATCAGAATGATACTATAACGGCTGACGCTTAGGTATTTTGACATACATATTAATAAAATATCTATGCTATTTTAAAAAATTATGTAGCTTTGCGTAGATCTCTTTTAAAAAATAATTTTCCGCTTAACCAGTCTTTAATGTTCGTATGTTATTGGTATTTTACAGACTCGTTAATGTAATTTAGATTCTGCAATAAGCGTTATCTATTACTTAATATAAAACTAAACATTTTATTAGGTCTTTAAAAGCTTTCTAAAGGAGATAAATAAAATGGTAGATGGAATCGGAACAGCAAAGCTTGATACTGCGATGAAAGCGGGCAGAGAAGTTGCACCAGAACTAGAAGGCGATATGCAGGAAAGGGTTAGTAACCTTCAAGGCAAAGCTGGTGAATTAGTCGCATCTTTAAGCGGAGATCCAGTCAGTAATAATGGTGGACGAATAGTTGAAACATTACCAGAAGGTGAAACCGACACTATAGCTAGCACTTAGAAAAATTTCATTTTAAAAATTTTCCTGATGCAAAAAGACCCCGAGAAATCGGGGTCTTTTTGTTTTTAAAAAATATTTATTGTCAAAAATAGTTTCGAATAAACCTTGTAGTTATACGATGGTATTTTCATTAGAGTCTAGGTTTCAACAAGGCGTAGGATTAATAAAATCCCTAGGTGGAAAAATCGCTGGTGAAGCTACTCTCATAGACGCTGGTGAAGAGGGGGCTAACGCCTCGATTACAGCAAGAAGCCAGAATGCGCTTCGCAAGGTGTTTAATCAACTAGCTGCAAATATCGGTCAGACTGAAGGTTTCAGCAAAAAGTTTCGCAACATTAAAACTAACGCACAGCGAAATATGAAAAGATCACGCAATGTGGTTAGTGCAAGCTTACTTAGATATTATGAAGATTTTAAAAGTGAATTTAAAGAAGATCCTACTTTTATGAGGATAGAAAACCTTCTTAAGAAAGGACATAGGCTGGTGGCCAATTCTGGAAAGCTAATTGCTATGCTGTTTTCTAGTGGGAATAAATTGGATTTACTGGTTTAAAGTTTTAAATATAATTAAGGGAGGACTGGCAATAAGCTTCCTTAATTTAAAAATTTGAGGAATTTTGACCCCTTATAATTTAAGTTTTTAAATTTTAAAATATCAGGGATGAAGAATAGAAATTCCTCACGTCAGCGTTCAGTTACCAATCCAGACTATGGTTTAGACTATGCCGATTCTATAATAATTTTATTTTCTTCGGCTCTGATGACACCTCTTGGTCAAGTGCTCCTAGAATATTTAAAGGGTAGTACAATCGAATTTGAAATTACCAGAATCATTCTATGCTTGATATCAGCCATGGTCGGTGGATTTTTAGTTGGACTTGGGTTTATTATTAGGAAAGGAGAAAGAAAAAATGACTGAAAGTGACATTATATTTGCTATAGGTGCAACAATATTCCTAGGAATCGCTTTCGGTTTTACCTATCTTGTCTACAAAGATAGTAGGTCCAGATAAGTTTAAACCAAACCTTTTTACCACTAGGATCTACCCTTAAGTTTATTATTAAAGCGAGGAGCCAGCATGAGACTTAGTGAATATGAAATTCAAGTTATTAAAGATTCAGTTCACAGTGTCTTTAAGGATGCAAGGTTTTTTCTCTTCGGCTCTAGGCTTGATATAAATAAAAAAGGTGGAGATATAGATTTAATAATTAAAACTAGTGAGAAACCGAATTTTATCTCTAAAGCAAAGGTTCTTTCCGCTATTTACGCGAAATTAGGTGAGCGTAAGATAGACTTAATTTTCGATTATCCTGATCAGGATAATCATTTTTTAGATTTAGTAAAATTAGATGCGATGGAAATATGAGCGATAGAAGAGAATTATTAAAAAAGATTCTAGGGGAACTTGTGGAAAATTTGACACAGGCTGAAATAGTTCTTAAGAAAACCCTAGAGGATATTGATAAAAAAAAGCTTATTGCAAAGATAACGAATTCAGAGGCTCTTAGCTGGGAAGAAATGAATTTAATTGAAGCCTTTGCAGCACGTTTCGCAAGACTAAGTGATATTTTCACACAGAAGTTTTTAAGAATTATTGATGAACTGGAATTAGTTTTTGATGGGTCAAATATAGATCGTTTAAATAGAGCAGAAAAAAGAGGTCTGATCGACTCTACTGAAACTTTTATGAGTATCAGAGAGTTACGCAACGATATAAGTCATGAATATAAATCAGCAGATGTTTTAGAGGTTTTTATTCATTGTTATAAAATGTCAGAGCCTTTATTAAAAGCGACGAAAAAAGCTGTGGAATACAGTTCAGTCTAAACCAAACCTTTCAAAGCCTCAATAAAATTATAATTCGTCATATCAAACTTCACGGGAGTTATGGAAATCTTGTTCTGAAGCAGAGCATAGCCATCAGTACCAGGTACTTCCTTATCCTCGACTGGATCTCCAGCTAACCAATAATAACTCCTACCACGAGGATCTACTCTTTCCTCGAAATTCTCTTTATAAGCACGGTTCCCAAGAACTGTTACTTCCACCCCTTTATAATCTTCACTAGGACCGGGAGGGAAATTAATATTTAAAAAGGTTCTCTCTGGTAAGATTTTAAAATCTTTCCTGCCTTCTAAAAAAGCTCTTAACCATTGAGCCGCTGGCTCAAACTTCTTAGAACTGTAGCTGTAAAGGCTGGTAGCGATGGCAGGATAGCCCATTAACATCGCTTCCATCGCCGCCGAGACAGTCCCAGAGTATAATACATCGACCCCGATATTAGGACCATGATTAATCCCAGAAACCACCAAATCAAATTCAACGTTTTTAAAAACCTGTTTCAGGGCGATTTTCACGCAATCTGCTGGAGTGCCTGTAGTAATAACGCCATCTTGGATATTCTGAATCCATGGAATACGCTTAGTGAGTGGGCTGACCATCAAGGGCTGGTTCAAGCTCATGGAATGCCCCGTGGCACTGCGTTCTCTATCTGGAGCACAGATATAGACCTCATGAACCTCTCCTAGCACCGTTGCTAGTGTTCTTATACCTTCTGCGAAGATACTGTCATCATTTGCGATTAAAATTTTCACGTTACTGGTTATATTTTACCCTGAAATAGGTAGAGGATTAACGCATTCTGTTTTTTCTGAAGTCCAATATATCATCGTCAATAATTTTACGAATTTCATTGCGATGATAAGAGAGGAGTGGCATTGACACATTAGAATTAAGATCTAAAGTGTTACCCTGTGATACTAAACCAACAAGCTGAATATTTTTTGAAATTATCGGACCACCACTATCTCCTGGAGTTGCTGCCATTTTCTCTGTTACAAAGTAGGGGATCTTTTTCAATTTTTCTTTATTGCATGAAAATGTCGCATCGGGACTTTTGACAGATGGTAATTCCATCACATTAGTACCATCTATTACTAAAAGAGGACTATTAAATAAACTTCCATCACCAAATTTTGCTGGTACTGTTAAAGCCTGAGCTTTTTTTATAGTTTGTAAACTCTTTGGCAGACAAGAAGAAGATTCTAGTTCTCCGCAAACTGGCTGCATACCAAAACGTGAGAAACCAGCTTTCAAAAGAGGATCTTGTTTTTTTAAATTCTGCTCATCAATATCAAGGGCTAGCAATTCACTATTTTTTTTATTATCACTTGGTATTGCAATCCTTAGCACTTGAATATCAGTTTTGTTAAAATTTTCAGGCTCCGAGATAGACTCTGGCTTTGCAACAATCCCATTTGGCAGAACAACAGACCCACGCCCAACATCATGAACATGTGCAGCCGTAAGGATATAGATAATATCTTTACCATCCACATTTTTAAAGATTTTATGTATAACACCACTTGCGGAGATGGCGCTACGATTCACGATTCCCTCTTCATCAATTACTTGAGGAGAACGGCTAATTGCCACAGTAGATCTTTTAAGTCTCTCAACTGGTATGTTGGGAACATCATAATTTTTCTCATGCTGCTTTAAGATAGATTTATAAATTTCATTCGAAAATTTTTTTAAATTTTCAATAAATATTTCATAAATATTTTTAGGAGGCTTGTCTTCTAGCTGAAAAACTTGACTATGGTTAAGCTCTAAAAGCTTTGACCAAACCTCATTAACAGAGTTTTGCTTGCCATCCCTTACAATTAGGGCTGTCTCATTCTAAAAATCAAGAGATTTTAGGAAATTTTTGAAAGATAATTTGTTCTCTAAAGTCATCATTCCATCCAGAGACCTGTCTTTTGCCGATGAGGTTGTATTTAGAGCCATCGAGTTTAATGAGATT